>CAKZKB010000407.1 GCA_937121005.1 uncultured cyanobacterium
GGGGGAGAGTGGGAGAGGGGGAGAGGGGGAGGAAATCGCTTGTTTCGAGTTGTTGTATCATGCGATCGAGTTTGTCAGCAGAAGCAGCCGCTAACCACAGTTCGTCTAAGTCGCGATCGAGGACAGCAAAGGCTTCGGGTTCGTACCAAAATGCCACTGGAAACGGCAAGCGATCGCGTTTCAAGTTCGGTAAGGTTTCGATTTCTCGCCCCGCGTCGTAACCCAACCATCCCAACCAACCGCCGACGAAGGGTAAGTGTGGGGGAAAGTTGCCGCAGTCGAGATCTTGCTGGTGGAGTTGTTTTAGGAAAGGGAAGATATTGCCGATCGCGGGGGTGAAAATGCGATCGTCTTTAGGCGATCCAGCCGCGATCGAATATCGCGCGTTTCGCGAATATCCCGGTGTTGCCGGACTTTCGAGCAACGTGGCAATTTTTCCGGGACGCAAGAACAAAGCAGCGAAAATGTCTGCGCCACTTCTCGATTTTAGGGGTAGATGCTGCCAGTGCAATTTAGGTTTTAGGTGTTAGGTTTTAGGTTTTAGGGATTAGGTTTTAGGTGTCTCGATTTTACCAAGAAACCCGGTTTCTTGCCTATAGCCAGACAAGACTCGATTCTGTCCTTGAAGAAACCGGGTTTCTACACCAGCCGCTCGCAGTTCGGGAGCGAGACGCTCCCATTACCAAACCGGATCTGAGACAATGTTACCATCAACCTGAATCCTTACGGTTTTATATCCGATCTGGTAGTAGAACAGTGGTGGTATTTGTAGGGGCTAAGCATTCGCACAAGTTAATAAACGATTCTACCGATAACTAAACATGGTGAATGCTTCGCCCGCCCAAGTGTACCAGATTGTAGCATCGATCGAAGAGAATCGCACCATTAAGACATCTAAATACTGACCTACAAACTCGCATTGAGAACCTGATTGGCAGTGAGATCTAAATGGTCGAATAGGCGAGAGCGAATGGAGTCGCCTTTCTCAAATTTTGTTTCGTTGTAAGCATCGTTTTCGAGAGTCAATACCAATACTTGCTCCTGTTGGGGATCGACGATCCAGTATTCTAAAATGCCTCTACGAGCGTACTCGGTGCGTTTATCGATGTAATCGCGGTCGCGATTTGTTTTCCCTGGGGAAACGACTTCTACCACTAACAAAGGAGCGGGCATATCGAGCGTAACCGTCGATCGATTTATCTGTTGCATGGCATCAGCCAATTCTTCACTGAGAACGGTCAGATCGGGAGCGCGAACAGTGGGACGATCGCGACTGATAACAATTTCAGCTTTATTGCTCAATTGACGCAGGGAAACGAACCGGAGGAATTGACTAAGTAAGAATAGAGCAGATTGTACGTTTTGAAACCCTTCCGGCGGCATTTACACTAACTCCCCATCCACTAATTCGTATTGCTTTTCTTCGCCGTCGTCATAGTGGAGATATTCCTCAAGGGTTAGAGATCGAGTTGCTGTCGGCATTACCTTTACCTATAGTTGGCATACAGGAATTATACCAGTTTCCGAAAATTGTAGGGGCGATATTTGCTACGCAAAGGCTACGCCAAACGCGAATCGCCCCTACTTCAATCGATCGACCTCGGCTGTCACTTGCTGGCGCAACTGTTCCAACTCATCTAAAGCCGAACTCACGCCATCGAGTCGATCGTCTTTGACTTCAGCGTGCAACTGGGACGCGACAGCCATAATTGATTTTAACCCAACATTGCCGCTCGTGCCTTTAATTTGATGGATGCTGCTCGCTAAAGCAGTGGTATCCCTGCGATCGAGGGCTTCTCGCGCCTCTTGCAAGCGATCGCGCGTATCCTCTACAAACGATTGTAACAGGTCTTTTTGAAATCCGCGATCGCCCCCCGTTACCGCTTCTAAATGTTTCCAATCGATAAATTGTCCCTCTGGAACTTCTGTTTTTGGGCGAGTAGATGGCGATGGAGATGCCGTTCGATCGCGTTTCGGTCGATCCCACCGTTCTAAAGTTTCCTGCAAATCTTCCATGGCAACGGGTTTGCTCAAATAGTCATCCATACCCGCCGCCAAACATTTTTCCCGATCGCCGCGCATGGCGTAAGCGGTTACGCCGATAATCGTTGTATGGCGATCGTTTCCCTCTCGCTGGCGCAAGAGTTGCGTGGCTGCATAACCATCGAGAACGGGCATTTGACAGTCCATCAAAACAATATCGAAATCGCGATCGTTCAGGCGATCGACCGCTTCTCGACCGTTGTTGGCACATTCAGCCGTATATCCCAACAATTTCAGTTGGTTGAGAATCACCTTTTGGTTGATGCGCGTATCTTCAACCACCAAAATTTTCGCCTTTTTAGGAGTCGGGCTTGGGGGGACAGGCGGTACAGTTTTCGGCGACTTTTTCCTAGATCGCTTTGGCGCAGTAGAAGGCAAAGACGGAGCCGTTTTGGGGCGCTTTTTCTCTTGTAAAATTTCAGTGGGAACGGCGAACAAAGCCGTAAACCAAAACAACGATCCCGCGCCCAACTTACTTTTAACGTGAATCTCGCCTCCCATCAACTGCACGAGTTGCTGGCAAATCGCCAACCCCAAACCCGTCCCGCCATAGGTGCGGGTACTGGAAGAATCCACTTGCGAAAAAGAGCGAAACAGTTTGTTGCGATCGCTTTTAGAAATCCCAATTCCCGTATCGCGAACGGCAAACCGCACGGGAACTAACGTCTGCGGTTCCGACTCTAAAATCGCCGAACTAATCCGCCCCGATCGCGCCCGACGCTGGCGAATGGCTTCCACTTTGCCTTCGCTTTCGGCATCGCGAGTCACCCGAATGGCAACACCTCCCGCATCGGTAAATTTAATCGCATTACCAACCAAATTAATCAGCACTTGGCGCAGGCGATCGGCATCGCCAATAATCCACTCGGGCACGTCTTCGCTAACCGCTAACTGTAATTTTAAGCCTTTACCGTAGGCTTGCATGGAAAACAAATCGACAACTTTGTTCAAGCACGAATGCAGGTCGAACGGTTGTTTGTCCAAGCGCATTTTTCCGGCTTCGAGCTTGGAAATATCGAGAATATCATTGATAATCGTCAGTAAATGAGAACCGCTCGTTTTCAGGGTTTCGGTAAATTCTCGCTGTTCTTCGTCTAGTTCGGTGGTCAGCAGCAAATCGGTCATCCCCAAAACGCCATTCATGGGGGTGCGGATTTCGTGGCTCATATTCGCCAAAAATTCCGACTTCAGCCGCGCCGTTTCTAACGCCGCTTCTCGGGCTTCGACGAGTTCGTTAATAGGGTTGCTGGCAATAACAATGCCACCAATTTTGCCATCGGGTTTGTACCAGGGTTGAATCGCCCAATTGAAATAAAGTTTGCTGCCGTCGGCACGTTCCCACAGATCTTCAGGCTGGGAGAGAACTCGCCCTTGCAAGGCTCGTTCGTAGCTATGTTTCCAGCGATCGGGCAAATCGGAGACAACATCGTAATGGCTGCGACCGATGAGAGATTGCTCTCGAATTTTGTAATCGCTCAACCAGGTGTTACTATAGGCCAAATAGCGCATTTGCGTATTGAAAATGGCCATAGCTACGGGGGCATTGGTGACAATTTGTCGTAGCTGCTGGCGTTCTTGGTCGAGAGCCAATTGAGTTTGCTTGCGTTCGGTAATGTCGCGGACGATCGTCAGCACTTCATCTTCGCCACTCGTCACCAGTCGCGCTTCAAAATCGCGCATTTGCCGCTCTTTTTCCCCGGTTTCCGGGTTGGTGACGGGCATGGGCAACTGGTATTCGTACACCTGAACTTGTCCGGTTTTGCGGGCTTCTTCAGCGTAGTAAATCGTGCGATCGGCCACGTCTTGCGGTAGGACTTCGTGCAAACTTTTCCCTAAAAAACCGCTTCGCGAGAGAAACAACTGCTCGCTTTTCGCCGCTTGTACGTCCAAATACGTGCCGTCGCGCCGCAAGCGAAACATGACATCGGGAATGGCTTCTAAAAGGGCTTGGTTTTTGGCTTCGCTTTTTTGCAGTTGGGCGGCCCGTTGTTCTAAGTAGTTGACCATGTTGCGAAGCTGCACGGTCATACTGTTAAAACTTTTGGCCAGGGTTGCCAGTTCGTCTTCCCCTTGTACGTCGATGGGGCGATCGAGTTCTCCTTCGGCAATGCGGTTGGCGGCTTCAACGATTTGGTGCAAGCGGTTGGTGGTCGATCGACTCAGCCACAGGGCGATCGCGGTTCCCCCCAGGCCGGCGACGACAGCCACGGCCAGCCCTTGCAAGGCCACGGCCCCCAGGCGAGAGGAAAGGGCCTCGGTAGACAGGGCAATACTGACGGTGCCCAGATCGCGATCGCCCAACGCTAGGGGTTTGCCCGCTTGCAGGCGATCGTCCGCCCAGCGATAAGCAATGGCCTCGGTTCCCCCCGGAAGGCGGCCGAAGGGATCGGAAGCGTTCGGTTGTCCGGCGGTGGCGATCGGCTGTCCTTCGGTATCGTAAACGCGCCCGGACACCAGCAGCATTCCATCCACCGATCGCACCAGTAAGGGGTCTAACGCCGCGCGATCGCCCTCGGCCAGCGCCTCAGCCGCCGCTACAGACAGTACGTCCAATGCCGACTCGGCCTGCTGTTGCAGTTGGGCCCGAAAATTTTGCCGTTCGCGATAAAGCGATAAAACGGTCATTCCCGCCACCGCCAGAGTCACGGACGCAGCAGTGGTGAGAACGGGTTTAACGGCGAGGGGCCATCGACTCCAAAATCGGCGCATTTCAATGTGAGGGATTAGGTATTAGGTATTAGGGATTAGGGATTAGGGATTAGGGATTAGGGATTAGGTTTGAGGTGCGAGGTTTGAGGTGCGAGGTTTGAGGTGCGAGGTTTTAGGTGCGAGGTTTGAGGTGCGAGGTATGAGATTCGTTCTCCCCCTCTCCTTGTCTCCTTGTCTCCCCCTCTCCTTGTCCCCTTGTCTCCCCCTCTCCTTGTCTCCTTGTCTCCCCCTCTCCTTGTCCCTTTGTCTCCTCTGAGAACCGATCGCCGATCGCTACTTCACCGATACCGAATGGGGTCGGGCAAAAATCATTCGTCCGGCTGAGGTTTGCAACGAACTTGTCACCTCTACGTCCATCTGAGTGCCAATATAGTCGATCCCTTCCTCAACGACCACCATCGTGCCGTCTTCGAGATAGCCGACTCCCTGGTTGGGTTCTTTGCCCTCTTTGAGGATTTTCAGTTCCAAGCTGTCGCCGGGAAGAAAGGTGAGACGCACCGATCGCGCCAGATCGTTAACGTTAAGTACCGGAACGCGCTGCACGGTAGCGACTTTGGCTAGGTTAAAGTCGTTAGTCAGCAAGCTGCCGTTGATTTCACTCGCCAACCTGACCAGTTTAGCATCAACGGGAATGGGTTCCTCGTAGTCGGCCGGGTGGATAACGATGCGATCGCTGAAGTTGGCTTTCATGTCGTTGAGAATGTCGAGACCCCGGCGACCCCGGCCCCGCTTTTGGTCGTTGGCGGAGTCGGCCACCTGTTGGAGTTCTTGCAAGACAAACTGAGGGACGAGAATTTGGCCTTCCACGAACCCGGTTTCGAGGAGGCCGGCGATGCGGCCGTCAATGATACAACTGGTATCGAGGATCTTGGGGGCGGCGGGTTTGAGGGTTCCTTCAGCTACCAGCAGGGTTTCTAGAGTGTTGGGGCCGATCAAGCGCAAAAAGGCCCGGCCGTGGGTATCGGCCAGGGCGACTCCCAACACGGCAAACATGACGCTGCCTAAAATGGCGATCAGAGGTTTGATGAAGGCGAAGTCTTTGGGAATGGGTAACAGAAACACCGGGCCTAGCATCAAGTTGACCACTAACAAGCCGCCGACGAGGCCCACAGCCCGCGTCAGCAGGACTTCTAGGGGCATTTCGCGGATGTTGTGTTCGAGGCGATGGTAGGCTGTTTGTACGGCCAAGCCAACGATTCCGCCGATGAAGGCCATAAAGCCAGACACCACCCAGCGCAAACCGTCGAGGTTGGTGACTTGCTGGACGACGCTACCGGGGAGTAACTCGGTACTGTAAAAGCCTATTCCCGCTCCTGCTAGGATGAATGAGATGATGATAAGTGCGTCGAGCATGGGTTGAGGCTCCGTAAAGGAGATGAGGATGATATCGCTCGCTACTATTATAGGCTCGAGCTCGCGCGGGAGTAATGGAGAATGGCCAGTCAAGACGGATCGGATATTTCGCCAGTTTTCGAGGCACAGCGATCGGCTTACGTCCACGTTCCGTTTTGTCGGCGACGCTGTTTTTATTGCGATTTTCCGGTGTCGGTGACGGGCGATCGCCGTCATGGAGGCAATTTTTCTCCGGTCGATCGCTATGTTGATTCTCTATGTCAGGAGATTCAAACTTGGTCGGGGCAGGGGAAAATGGGTTTGGAAACGGTATTTTTTGGGGGCGGTACGCCGTCGCTGTTGACGGTGGGGCAAGTGGAGAAGATTTTAAGGGCGATCGATGGCGTTTTTGGGATTGTACCGGGGGCGGAAATTTCGATCGAAGTCGATCCGGGCACGTTCGATCGCGACAAAATTGCGGGCTATATCGGTTCGGGGGTGAATCGTTTCAGCTTGGGAGTACAAGCGTTTCAAGATGAGTTGTTGCAAGTCTGTGGGCGATCGCATTCTGTAGCAGAAATTCATAGCGCGATCGAGATTCTCAATGCCGTCGGTGCGGACAATTTTAGCATCGATTTGATGTCGGGGTTGCCCTATCAAACGCCGCAGCAGTGGCAGGAGTCGCTAAGCAAAGCAGTGGCGATCGCTCCGGCACACATCTCAGTTTACGATACGATCGTCGAACCTAAAACACCGTTCGCTCGCTATTACGAACCGGGGGTCTTTCCCCTTCCCGACGACGATACCAGTGCCGAGTTTTATCGCCAGACACAGAAGGTTCTCACAACAGCAGGATACGAACACTACGAAATTTCTAACTACGCCAAACCAGGATTTCAATGTCGCCACAATCGCGTTTACTGGCACAATCGATCGTACTACGGATTTGGCATGGGAGCAACAAGCTACGTCAACGGACAGCGTTTTTCTCGACCGCGCACGACAACGAAATATGCCCAGTGGGTAGAAACTTTTGTTGCCAACAACGGTAAGATTAACTGTGAGGTGGTGACGGAACGCGATCGCTTGTTAGAAACCTTGATGTTAGGATTGCGATTGGCAGAAGGGGTGAGTTTAGACGCGATCGCCTCTGAGTTCGGACAAGAAACGGTCGATACTATTTTAGAGATTTTGCAACCCTATATCGAGAAGGAGTGGGTGAAAATGATACCAGAGAGAAACGCCATTCGCCTCAGCGATCCGGAAGGATTTCTCTATTCTAACGCAGTGTTGTCGAGTTTGTTTGCAGATGGGTAATGGGCGATCGCGATTAGAAATCCAGTTCTGCAAAAAGCTCCCCGACGGGAAAAGAGAAGCCGGAAACCACATCTTCGCCATCGAGATTGTCACCGCTTTTGAGCAGGCGATCGGGTTGGGGCGATCGATAGGTTAGCACGGATTCGTCTTGAGGATTGATAATCCATATCAGTTTAGCACCGTTTTCAAAATATTCAACAATTTTCTCGTGAATTTCTTCAACTGTGTTAGTGGGAGAAAGAATCTCAATCGCTAGATCCGGAGCGCCTTGCCACAATTTTTTAGGAACCTTTCGCAAACCGACTAAGCGCTTTTTGGCAATGAAAGAGATATCTGGAGCGCGTTTGTTGCCAGATTTTAGGGAAAAAGACGTACTCGAATCGGTAACAATTCCCAATTTTTGAGATCGAATAAAGCTATGTAGGGCAGAACTTAAAATGACGGCGATATATCCATGTTCTGTGCCACAATTCGACATCACTAATTCTCCATCAACGATTTCGTAGCGATCGCCTGTATCGGGGAGCGCCATAAATTCTTCATCTGTCCATTGTTTGCGATCGAGTGCAACAGTCATATCAATTTTGGATTTTAGATGTTAGGTCAGTCTTCAGGTTGGTGGCTCTAAGCAATAACTATTTTTAGTTGCCGTTGTTCTGCTACGATGGAGTTGTCGTTACGGGACGCGATCGCCATGAGTCCGTTTACAGAAACGCAACTTGACAACATCGTAGCACAAATTGAAGCCCAGCGTCGAGAGTTGGAAGTCCAAACGCGAGAGGGAACCGCAGCTTATCGCTGTTATGAAGGGTTGGGGTTTGTTGATGACGGTTTGCCCGAGAAGCAAGCCAAGGCGATCGAGGAAGCGACGCAAGAAAAGGCCGATCGCTTTCTGGTAAAGTTGATGTCAGCATCGGGAGGAAAGTTGCGAAAAAGTTTGTGCGAGGAAGGTGGCGTTTTATACAAGCAGTGGGAAACTTGGGGAGATTTAAATAATAAAGATGTCTTGCGAATGGTCGTCCCATTGCTGACAGGAACGACGCTTTCCGGTCAGGTTTTGGTGACGGTGGCGATCGCGGTTTCAGTGATTATCGTTCATCTGGGGAAAAAGAAACTTTGCAACCACAGATGAATAGGATAGACACAGATGCTTGTTCGGTAGAAGCGTTAATTGAGGAAGGATGAATGAGGATGACTTTTTGGGCGATCGCGATATTTAGGGAACCCTGTAGGGGCGAACGG
>CAKZKB010000408.1 GCA_937121005.1 uncultured cyanobacterium
AAATTGCCATGAAGCGGCGAATGCAAGCGATCGCCGGGGGACTCTGTTGGGTCGTCCTGCTGCTATTATGGAGCCACCCGGTACGGGCCGGACAGTTGAGCGATCGCCTGTCCCAATTTCCCGACTGGCAAAGCAAACCCGCGATCGGTGCAGCTAGAGGCGATCTAGCGTACCCGGACTGGATGGCGGGCACCTGGAATGTCACCTCGACACTGGTGGATACGATCGCACCTCTAGCCCCCGATATCGTTACGCCAGGGTACGAAGGAAACCATCGCTATCTTCGCCGTCCGGTTTCATTTTTAGTTCGCTTCGTGCCCGCGCAGCAGCGATCGCGATCGTGGCTAGAAACCTCGATGCAAACGGTTGTCGTCGCCGATCGCGGTTTTAATGGGACACAAATTGCCAAAGCCTATTTAGGGGAAAATAACGTCGTTTCCGTGCGCGTTGACGAGAAAGATCCCAACTACCAAGTCACGCAATTAAAAGGGGAAAAGCAGTTCGTTTCCATTGTTACTCGTCGCGCCACAGAACAACCCGACAGCGATCGCTTTATTGCCACCGAAGTGTACAATCAAATTTTCCGATCCCCGGCGCGACTGTATCTAAACGAGGTGGAAACAACTACAGAATACGAACGAACCGCACCAGAGACGATCGCGGCCCGCCAAGTCACGGCGGTTTATCTCTCGCCTAAAGATCCCGACTATTTTAAGGCAAACGGTCGTCCGGTGTCTCTCTATCGCTACCAACTGAACATGGAAAAATTGTAGATGCCAGACCCTTCCGAACTGAATGAAGTTGAGCCGCTTTACGCCAGTAAAAACGTTCGCGTTACCCGCACCATGCTAACTGTGAAGGGAAAACAGTATCAAATTCGCAATATCGACTCTATCCAAGAAACGAGAATCGACCCCGATACTTCTGTTGCCAACAGTTTTATCGTTATTGGCGTTCTCATGGAAATGTTGATTTATATTTACGCACTTCCCGATCGCTTGCTCGTGGTCGGTTTGTTTTTAATCTTCGTTGGCATCGTTTCTCGCAATTTTCTCACTCCCACTTACGGTATTCTCATTCTTACCACTGGCGGTCAAGAAATTCATTATACCTCGGAAAAGCAAGAGGAAATTAAAGTTATTAGAAACGCGATCGAGGGCGCGATCGACGGCCTTGCTTAAGTACATCCACAGACAGGATTGTTAAAAAATTTTACTGAATCGAGAGCAGTGGCAAGTTCGCTCGTATAATAAACTACAAGTGGTGGGTGCTTCTACAAAACTTTAAACTACTTTATGTAACTTTACGCAATGGGAATCGAGGGAAAAACTATGGAAACTCGCAATCAGGCAACCCAACTCGATCGCTTGCCAACGGCTAAAATGGGCACTAAGCGCCTAGGGGCGTACCTACTCGAAGCCGGGTTGCTCGAACCGGCGCAAATTCAAGTGGCGAACTACGATCGCGCCGTGACGGGCAAACGCTTTTCCGAAATTGTTGTCGAACATGGTTGGATCAAACAACAAACCATCGACTTTTTTATCAAAAAAATTGTCATTCCCGAACAACGCGCCGCGCAGCGACACGGAACTTATGCCGAAGCCATCGAACCTGTCACCAAAATTGCCCGAGGTTCGGTTAGCAAACCGGAAGCAGGGGAGGAGGAAGAAGTGCCTTGGACGATCGACTAGCTCGAAGCTGTATCGATTTGGGTATCTTGACGACAAATTCGGCATCTGCGAACTATGAAACTGCAAGGTCACATTGTCATCCCCGATGCCAAACTTACTCAATATTTGTTAGTTCCCCTCCCGGAAAACGATAAATCCAAATTTCTCGCCAGAGCCGGATTCACTCAAGACAACCCCGATCGACTCAAACAGGCTATTTTTAACCTCATTCAAAGCTATGATGCCATTACAGACCGCTACGATCGATACGGCAGGTATTATCGAGTTGAAGGAAACCTCGTCGGCCCTAATTGCTCGCTAGCTGTTGTTACGATATGGATAGAACGAGCTAGCGATCGCCTTATCCAGTTTGTTACTCTCAAACCCAAGCGATGAAAAACCTCACTATTCCCTTGTATAGCCGAGTCTCTCTCAACCGCGACTTCCCTGAATATCGTCTCGGGGAGGGTGACATCGCTACCTTCATCGATATAGTTCCCGATCCCGAAGGCCTTGAAGAAGGATACATTCTCGAAGTCTTTAACGCTTTGGGGGAATCGATCGATGTCGTTACTGTCCCCAAGTCTGCTGTTTCCCCCTTGCGATCGAACGAAATTTTGTCGGTACGATCGCGTTAGAACCCTTCAGAGTGCGATCGCGCCGTCAAGCCTAAATCGACTTTTTCTAAAGTTGAGATATTTTCCCCGACGGCGATCGCTGTCGGGGTTTTTTCTGGGGTTATTCGTAGTTAACAATGCGGGCAAAACTATCAGGTTCTAAACTCGCACCGCCCACTAACGCCCCGTCAATTTCCGGTTTGGCCATAATTTCGTCGATGTTTCCCGGTTTCACCGAACCGCCGTACAAAATCGGTACGTCGGTGTTCGTGAGTTTCGATCGAATTAAACCAATGACGCGATCGGCTTCTTTGGCTTCGCAGGTATTTCCCGTGCCGATCGCCCAAATGGGCTCGTAAGCGACGACTAATTTGCTTTGATCGATCCCGACTAAATCTTTCTCCAACTGTGCGAAAATATGCGATTCGGTGTCGCCTGCTTGTCGTTGCGCTTCCGTTTCCCCCACGCACAAAATCGGCACGATGCCATGTTTTTGAGCCGCTTGCAAGCGCTTGTTAACGGTTTCGTCAGTTTCGCCAAAATACTGTCGGCGTTCGCTGTGACCGACAACGGCATAGGTAATGTTAAACTCACAGAGCATCGTTCCCGAAATTTCTCCGGTAAAGGCTCCCGAGTCTTCCCAATGAATGTTTTGCGATCCCAATTTCACGCGGGATCCGGCGGCTTTTTCCGACAGGGCGGGCACGGCTGTAAACGGGACGCACAGCGCAATTCCTCGCTGCGGAGGAGTCTTTTCCACCTGCGGTAAGAAGGCTTGCCAAAAGTCCAGGGCTTCGGCCTGGGTCTTGAACATTTTCCAGTTTCCGGCTAGAAGGATATTTCGCACGGCAATTTTAGAACTCTACAAAGACGTGATTTTCGCTCGATCTTTGTATTCTACCCCATTTTGGGCCATGGAACCGTTGGCGAGCAGGTGTTGGAGGAACGATCGCGCGACGGAGGAGAGTTGCTTGCCCCGCAGGTGAACCGCATACCAGCGTCGTTGGATGGGAAAATCGCGAGCATCGACGATCGCCAGTTCGCTAATGTCACCGACGAGGGCATTTTGCGACAGTACCGAAATCCCCAAGCCGCCAGCGATCGCCTGTTTGATGGCTTCGTTACTCCCTAACTCCATACGCACGTTGGGTTTTATCTCGCTTTTGACAAACAATTCTTCGACAGCTTTGCGGGTTCCCGATCCCTGTTCGCGCATGATAAACGGCTCCCGCGCCAAGCGTTTGAGACTAACATTTTTTTCTGTGGCTAAGGGGCGATCGTGGCGACAAACCACCACTAACGGGTTGTCCATAAACGGTTCTAAGCACAGATCCATTTGCGCTGGCGGTTGGCTGAGCACGTAGAGATCGTCTTGGTTTTCCAGCATTCGCCGGGTAATTTGCTGGTGGTTGATGACTTGCAAGGAAACATCGACCTCGGGATAGCGATCGCAAAACTTGCCCAACAAACGGGGAATAAAGTATTTTGTGGTCGTCACTGCCGCCAAGCGCAATTTTCCGCGCGTTCGCCCTTTGAGCTCGGCTACCCGCATCTCGAAATGGTCTAAACTTTCAAAGATGTCTCGACAAGTGCCAAGCAATTCTCGACCTGCTTCGGTGAGATAGAGTTGTTTGCCGATCTGCTCGAACAAAGGCAGCGCGATCGCCTGCGAAAGTTGTTTGACTTGACTCGAAACCGTTGGTTGCGTGACGCTGAGCTCTTCAGCCGCACGGGTAAAGCTACCGTGACGGGCGACAGACTCGAAGGTTTTCAGTTGGTTGAGGGTGGCGGGAATTGCCAACCGCTCGCCTAGGGCATCGGCACGGGACATCGCTATCCGATAAAATGCTACAGTTTTAACTATAGCTCAAAATTTATCTATCGGTCGATCGCCATAGCCTATAAGCTATATCAGGTTTTTTTATCCAGTTTTAGATTGTCTTAATATATTGAGACGCGATCGACAAAAGGTAGGGGTAGCGCTCCCGCGCCCGCCCTTCAAATTGGGTAAACGTCGGCGCGTTCCCTACAGACATCTCTCCATCTGCAAGCATTCAGGTCGATCGAGAAACCTGGTTTCTTGTCTATAGCCGGACAAAACTCGAGTCTGTCCTTGAGAAACCGGGTTTCTACACCAGTATTATACTAGGAAACCTGAATAGTTACCTCCATCTATGTCTATTTTTCCCTTTAATTATTGAGAACCCCCGGCCAGTTTTCATTCGCCTTGGCAATGTTGCCGGGAATGTCTTGTTCCCACTGCTCTTGTACGTCGAGATTGTAGTTCAAATAGAGCTTATCGTCAACCACAGACCAAGCAACCGGATCGGTGGGGGCTAAATTACCTTCGCTCACTGCTTTAGCACAATAACCGCCGTATTCAGGTGCGTATTTTTCTGGTTCGGCTGCAAACGCATCGAGATTTTCCTGGCTCGAAAACATCCACTTCGCGCCATTCCATTCGTATTCGTACTCGGCACTGCCAAAGACAGGATCGCCTCCTTCTTCTAAGCTAAAATAAGCGACCGGATCGGCTCCGTCGATAGCAATTCCGTCTTCTTGATAGGTGAGGGGATTGTTGTAAGTAGGCTCGGCTTCGGCAGTTTCGGGAGGAGTTTCCCCAGTCGTTTCTGCGGCTGGTTCTTCAGTGGTTTCCGGTGGGGTGTCAGCTTCGGGTTCGGTGTTCGCACAACCGCCGACAATACTTCCGGCAAGCAAAACGGTAATTGTGGCAAAAGTTGCCAAGAAATTGAGTTTCACGCGATCGTCTCCTTATGAAAATAAAGGCTTCCTCTCGATGTAAAACTCGAAAGGAAGCACGAAAACCTTAAGCGAAAATCAGGCGGTTAGTTGGCAGCGCAGGGATTTTCTTCCGCCGCGCAGGGGTTTTCCGTCGCCGCGCAAGGATTAGCCGCGCAGGGGTTTTCTTCCGCCGCAGCGCAAGGGTTCGCAGCGCAGGGGTTTTCTTCCGCCGCAGCGCAAGGATTAGCCGCGCAGGGGTTTTCTTCCGCCGCAGCGCAAGGATCGGCTGCACAGGGATTTTCTTTTGCCGCACAAGGATCGGCAGCGCAGGGGTTTTCTTCGCTCGCTTCGGGAATGGTTTCTTCCGTTGCTTCAGGTTCTTCAGTGGCGGCACAAGGGTTGGCACATCCGGTGACAGCACCCGCACCTAAGACAGTGGCGATCGTCAAGGCAGTTAAGTATTTGAATTTCATCGTTCGCTCCTTTAATTGAATGGATCTTGCAATCGAGGTGTTATCAAAAAGCCCTCTCTATCGACTCTGAAGGCGAGTCAATGGGGGGCGCGATCGAGACTGAATAACAGGGTAGCACTTCTTTACAAATTTGTCTTGTCGATCGCGAAGGATTTAAACGTGCTAGGGTAGAAATCCGATGGCTCTCGTTGTTCGCTGTATCGGTATAAAGTGATGGAAAACTGCGATTGGCTCGTCAACGCGGCTGGGGAACGCCAACCGTTTCGCTACCCGGTAGCAGATCCCCCCGATATTCCCTATCGTCTCTATCGGTTTCTGAGTGAAGTCGAAGATATTATCATCGCAGAACGCGACGATCGCCGTCGGCTCGAGGCAATTTGTCCGCGCGTTCGTCGCCTGCTCGATTCGTCTCCCTGGTTGCAAGCATACCACTTACAGCCGCCGCGCGATCGCGGTTGGTCGGTGCTCAAACTCTACGAGGAACCCGACTTCAAACTAACAGTACAAATGGTGGCGTGGTTGCCAGGTCGCACTTCGCCGATCCACAATCATGGAGCCTGGGGAATTGTGGCTTTAATTGACGGAGAGGAGAAAAATCGCCTCTGGCGGCGCAGCGATCCGAAGGGCGATCGGATTGAATTAGTCGAAGAATGCGTTCTCGAACCTGGCGAGATTATTGGTTTCGAGCCCGATGCCATTCACAACGTGGAAGCCTTGGGTGACGAACCGACAGTCAGCTTTAATCTGTATGGTATCACGGATTATAAAGCCCGGTTTGAGTTCGATCCCGAAAAGCAAACGGCGAAGCGATTTTAGGGGCGATCGGATTTTATCCTATTCGGGCAAATATTCCTCATCGAGAGTTTCGACAGTAGAAAACGGCGACAACTCGGGAAAGCGATCGATCTCTATACCGGTTTCAATGGCTGCTTTTTTTCGTGCGACTTTATAGCATTCGTCAAAAACAGTATCGAAATACGGTCGCAAACTCGGACTGTCTTGAAATGCTTGTTGGATGCGATCGCGATGTTCGTAAATAGTGGAACGCCAGCTATTCGTCCGTTTTTGAGGTTGGTATTTGTATTTAAGTAAATGCGCGAGTAGCACTTTTAGGTTACTTTTGAGCGCCTGTTTTTGGCTTTTCCCCATGTCTTCTATCTCTTCAGCCAAATTGTCAATATCGAGATCGCCTAATTGTCGGCTTCGTAACTGTTGGGCTGTGGTTTCCAGCCATAGGGAATAGTCGCGATCGTAGAGTGTGGCGCGATCGGTAGAAGTTTGCATCTCAATGGCGCTCCTTTCTTTCTTGTAATCTAACACGCGATCGCTACACACTTGTTTCACCGATCGTCCAAAATTCTCTCCGCTATAGCCTGCATCCACCCATACCACCTGCAATTGGGTGTCAACTTGCGGGCTAGGATACTGAGCTTAGTCGAAGTGCAAGCCCCCGTCAAGCCTATCGGCGATGACGGGGGGTTGTTGACGTAGGCGAGCTCGCCTTCAGTTAAGACGACTGTCCGGCCATGGCGGGTTGAGACCGATCTGCCCATCCTTGGCTGCCACCTTGAATCAATTCAATTTTATAGCCGTTGGGATCTTGAATGAAAGCGATGACTGTCGAACCGTGTTTCATGGGGCCGGGTTCGCGAGTCACTGTCCCGCCGCGACTTTTGATGTCATTGCAGGTTTTGTAAATATCATCTACTTCGATGGCGATGTGACCGTAGGCGTTGCCAAGATCGTAGCTGTCAACGCCCCAATTGTAGGTCAGTTCTAACACAGTACAATCGGCTTCGTCGCCATAGCCGACAAACGCCAGGGTAAATTCGCCCCCTGGATAGTCTTTTTGTCGCAATAGCTTCATTCCCAGCAGGTCGCAGTAAAATTTGATGGATTCTTCGAGGTTGCCGACCCGCAACATGGTATGTAGCATTCTCATAGGAAATTCTCCGCGTTGTGCTGGCATTCGGTTTCTATTGTGCCAGAAAATTGCCCTCATCCCAAACTCTGGGAAGAGGGACGTAAGAACGATAAAATTTTCCAGCCACCGCTAAAGCGCGATCGCTGTCTGGTGTCATGCGGAACCCGGGACTCGAACCCGGAAGTCCTTATCGAACACTAGAACCTGAATCTAGCGCGTCTACCAATTCCGCCAGTTCCGCGTTATTTCGTTTGCGATCTACCATCGTAGCGAGGACGATCGCTTTTGTCAACCCCTATGAGATTGAATTTTAATTTAGTACGCTAAGGTTTCTAGGGTTTCGCGCAGGTAGCAGCGAATCCGAGCCTCCAGAGACAGTTCACCGTCTGGGCGATCGCCGTAGCGCTCCAGTTGCCAGCGTTGAAAGCCAGAACTCGAAGCGATCGCCCGTTCTAAGTTCGTCCACAGACGACGATCGGCTCCGTTAGCTTCCTTACGGGCATCGTGTGGAAATGTTGTTGCTGCCATGAGACCCCCTTGCAACCGATAGCGGTTTCTCTGTTCCAAATTCTAACACAGTCTAGAGTGACTTGTAACGGGAACAGTCCCAATGAAATCGCCCTCACCCCAAACCCCTACCAAGGGGGATCTGGGAGAGGGGCTTCAAAGAGTCGGTTTTCCGTCGCTATAAATTAGCTCGCAGGAACCGTTGTCGGTTGGGGCGGCATCACTGTTTCGCCCATCCGCGCCCGATACAGATCCGAGAGGCGAGCCTCGTGGCGCGACAGATTTTCGGCAATCTCGTCGAGAATAGCAGCCGTCGCCGGATCGGTGACGCTAGCACTCAAGCCCGAACCATCGACAATTCCCGTTTGCAGATCGCCCAAGGCGCGGCGCATAATTTCGCGATCGTCGCTCGACTGCAACCACCCTTGCAAGCGAGCAAAGGCATCGCTACCCGCCGCCTGCCAAGTGGCATCTTCACCGAAATCATTCAGGCGTTTTTCGAGCAAACCGACGTGACGTTGTTTGCTGTTGATGATTTCTTGAATCACCAGTTTCAGTTCCGGGTCGGTGGTTTTGTTGGCGTACTCTTGAAATGCTTCGCTGGTATAGCGTTCGCCGACAAAGGCAATATTGAGCGTTTTAACAATGTCGTCGCGACTCGAACCGCCCCAAGCTGCGCCCAACTTCCACCATTCGTAGGACGTATCGCCCGTATCGGGAGGAGTCGAACCTTCCACGCTCAGCCCCAAACGGGTGAGAATGGCGGTTACGAATAAGGGCAGATCTCCCGGTTGGCGCGAGGTAATTAAGTTACCATCGACAACGAGGGGTTCGTTGACGTAAGTGGCTCCAGCATTTTGCATATCTTTACGAATGCAAGAGAATCCGGTGGCTTGTTTGCCGCGCAATTGGTCGGCTTCAATCAGAACTTGAGCGCCGTGACAGACAGAAGCAACCAGTTTGCCTTGGGCTACGGCATTCATCACCAAGCGCACGGCGTTAGGATTGCGTCTGATCTTGTCGGGTGCGGCTCCCCCAGGGATAATCACCGCATCGAAGTCTTCCGATCGCACTTCGGTGGCAGTGGCATCGGGTTTAATGGAAACTTTACCTTTTTTGCCTTTATATTCATCGTTCATGCGCGTGCCTAAAACGATGACTTCGGCTCCGGCATTTTTTAAGGCTTTGTAGGGCAGTTGAAATTCTGAATCTTCAAAATGGCTTTCAACCAGGATGGCGACTCGCGTTCGCTTAGCTCCGTTTTCGGTAGTCATATATGTATGTATCGAATTGCAATGTTTGCATCTTTTTTTAGGATAAGAAAATACTCGAGGGCGATCGTCTACCGAAAGAGGGAATTTTGTCTGGGACTCGGGTTAGAGATTGGGTTGCCAGTTGGGTTTTCCGAACCATCCGGCCGCGATCGCCCGGCCTGGTAGTGGGCGAACGTTCTGAAGTCCGGCCGGTTTCGGTCTCTCGAGCCATCCAATCGATCGCCAATAATGGTAAAGTAGCGAGTAGCTACACACTACACTCGTCCATCGCCCCGTGTTTTCTACATTCGCCACCGATTTCCGCATCATCTTCGATCGCGACCCCGCGGCCCGCAACTGGCTAGAAGTGCTGACGTGCTATCCGGGGTTGCAGGCGATTCTCCTGCATCGCTTGGCCCACTGGCTTTACAATATTGGCATTCCCGTTATTCCTCGCTTAATTTCCCACCTCTCCCGCTTTTTTACGGGCATTGAAATCCACCCCGGCGCACAAGTGGGGAAAGGCGTATTTATCGATCACGGTATGGGAGTTGTGGTGGGCGAAACCGCGATCGTCGGCGACTACAGCCTCATCTATCAGGGCGTAACCCTGGGCGGTACGGGTAAAGAAACCGGAAAACGTCACCCTACCCTGGGCGAAAATGTCGTCGTTGGCGCGGGGGCAAAAGTGTTAGGAAACATTCAAATTGGTAACAACGTCCGCATCGGCGCAGGCTCGGTAGTGCTGCGCGATGTTCCTTCCGATTGTACTGTGGTCGGCGTTCCGGGGCGCGTCGTCTACCGTTCTGGCGTGCGCGTCAACCCCCTCGAACACGGACAGCTACCCGACTCGGAAGCGGTAGCAATTCGCAGTCTGGTCGATCGCATCGAAAGTCTCGAGCGCGAAGTCGAACAACTGCGAGCCAAATCCTGCGAAAATGCCGAAGTCCTCGCCTCCGTCCCTCCCAACTGTCATATTCAAGAAAAAGCCGTGCGCGAGTTCCTAGACGGATCGGGGATCTGAGGCATGAGGTATTAGGTTTTAGGTATTAGGGGTGAGGTTCTAGGTTTCAAGGATGAAGGATGAAGGATGAAGGATGAATATTAATTCTCCTTGTCCCCTTGTCTCCCCCTCTCCTTGTCCCCTTGTCTCCCCCTCTACTCAAACGTATCCTTCAACACCGTCCGGGCGGCTAAATGATTGCGAGTGGTGGTGAGAATTTCCGACTCTCGTTGCAGGCGTTCGGAGGTATCGACCATTTCTAAGAGGGCTTGCTGTTCTTCGGCGACACCGTAGAGGTTCCCCGCTACCCAGTATGACAGTTCGGTGGGCAAGGATGGCAGATCTTCGGGGAGTTCGATGTCGCGTTCCATCAGCTTACCCGACAGGCGAACCACATCGCGGAGCAACTCTTCGACTTGGGTCGAAAGTTCGCGCAAGTCGCGATCGGGAGGAACGTCTTCGATCCACTCCACGAGTCCCACGTAGTAAGGTTTTTCGCGCACGTATTCGAGGACGCGAAAGCGCTGCTGGCCCGCCGTCCAAATTTTCCAACGGCCGTCGCTGGTGCGCTGGTAGCGTAAAATCTCGGCACAACAGCCCACGTCGGCGGCTCGACCCGTTTCTGGATCCACCATTTGTACGCCGAAGCGGCGATCGCTGTTGATGATGGTGTTCATCATCATCCGGTAGCGAAACTCGAAGATGTGCAGTGGCAAGGGATGGCCGGGAAATAACACGACCTCACTTAAGGGGAATAATGGTAACTCTCGGACGGCGATGGCGGCGCTCATGTTGATTTCGGCGGTGCGCGGTGCTTTCTCTTACTCTAGCGGTTTTAGAGAATTAGGCACAATACCTCGATGGTAAAGGGGCCAACTGTCGATCTCGCGTTGGCAAATACTCCGGAAGGCGATCGCGTCCCGGCTGAAAATAGCAGACAGGGAAACAAACTGCACGATCGCTGCTTCGAGTAGGGAAACGGACTCACAAACTGCTATTGTTGATGAGGCCAGACCGGATCGTATCGGCATCGGCGCATTTTACCCCATACCTTCAGCAACGCCCACTGTCTTCTAGAGAAGCTCATGCCTGCATCTGACCCAGGAAAATTTCGGATACAAGCCCCCCACTCGGAGAACGCCTCTCGCGTTCGACCGAGACCCCAGCTAACCTCCCCGATCCCAAATCCTAAATTGAGTGACTCACCTCTGTTACCGCGCCTCTCGCTGTTATTCGTCCTCGCTGTCGGGGCGGCTGTCAGTGCGAGTCCCAGCGCCAGTGCCGAAACCGCCGTCAAATTCCCTAAAGCGGCGATCGCGACCCTGAAGCAAGATGCGACCGAAGTTGACAGTGGGGAAGACGACTCCGAAACCGACCCCGATACCGCGCAAGGCGACAGCGATCGCTTGCCCCAACTCCCCACCAAACCCCCCGCCGACGAATCCGATGCCGAGGAAGTCGAACCCCCGCACGGGATTGAAGTCGAACCCCCGCCGGCCGTGGAAGAAGAGGAACCCGATCCCCCCCAAGAGCGGATTTTACCCGATACCCTGCCCGACGATGACGCTCTCATCGCCCCCCTGGCCCCGCCAGAAGCGCCTTCGCCCCTGTTGCAATCCAACCCCAACCCCCTCTATTTCCCCACCCAACCGTCCCAAGTGGAAACGGACACCACCGAACCCATCACCCTAGAACAAGCTCTAGAACTGGCGCGGCGCAACAACACTGACTTACAAGAGGCCCTACTCGAACTCGAACAAGCCCATGCTACCCTCGATCGCGCTCGCGCCGCTCGCTGGCCCGACATCGACCTGTCAGCCAGTATCACCGGAACCGACTCGGCTTCCTCAGAATTGAGCATCCGCCGCCAAGAAGCATTGGGCATTCGCCCACAGCAAGCCGCTATCCAACCCGACACTACCAGCACCACCGTCCAAGGGCAAATCCAAATCAGTTACGATGTGTTTACCTCCGGCCAGCGCGGGGCCCAAATTGCTGTGGCCGAGCGCCAGTTGGAGTTTTTGACCCTGGACGTGGAGCGCATTGACGAAGATATTCGCCTGCAAGTCACCGAAGCTTACTACAATCTCCAAGAAACCGACGAACTGGTTCGCATTGCTGCCTCCTCTGTCGAACAAGCCGAGGAAAGCCTAAACGATGCTCGCGCTTTAGAAGAAGCTGGGGTGGGCACCCGATTTGACGTACTGCGGGCCGAGGTGCAACTGGCCAACGAACAGCAGCTACTCACCCAACGCCTCAGCGACCAACGGATTTCTCGCCGCCAACTGGCTCAAATTCTTAACCTCCACCAAAATGCCAATATCTCGGCGGCCGACGAACCGGATATTGCCGGGTTGTGGAATTTGCCCCTCGAAGAGACGATCGTCCTGGCCTACAAAAATCGTTCCGAACTCGAACAATTCCTGATCCAGCGCGAAATTGCCCAACAACAGCGTATTATCAACCGTACTGCGGTTCTCCCTCAAGTCAGTGCTTTCGCCAACTACAACGTGCTCGAGGCCACCGATGACGAACTCGGCTTTGCTGACGGTACGACCCTCGGTTTGCAGTTCAACTGGCGGCTGTTCGATGGCTTCGAGGCCCGCGCCGCCGCTCGCGAGCAAGAGTTTGACGTGCAAATTGCCGAAACTCAGTTTAACGAACAACTCAATTTAATTCGCTTCCAAGTCGAACAATCCTATGCCAGCCTCCGGGCCAGTTTTGAGAATATCCAAACCTCGCGGCGGGCCCTGGGTTTAGCCGAAGAAAGTCTGCGTTTGGCTCGCCTGCGGTTTCTCGCGGGTGTGGGGACGCAAACGGATGTTTTGCAAGCGGAAGACGATCTCACTGAAGCCCGAGGTAACGTTGTGCAAGCGATTCTCGACTACAACCGAGCGCTAGCGAACTTACAGCGTGCGGTGAGTAATTTACCCTTAACGGATGTTGTCGAAGGGTTGGAACCGTAGGAAGTTAGCACAGAGAAAAACGGCCGGTTCCCGGCCGGATCTCTCGGAAGCTCGGACATCGATCGATGGCATTTGGCTGTTGCGACGGGTCTCTTCCTCACGAGAGAAGCCTCGATTTAGATAAAATCCGTTCATCTTTCTAAGGAGTGAAATCCTTAGAAGTCAATGGTGAGATTGTAAAGTCTTGCTCTCGAAGTTCGCACAATCTTAATCAAATATTACGCAGACTTTATGACAGTTTTATATCTTGCATGGTGTTATTGTCCATACTGAAGATGATTGGTAGAGATTTAGCCGATCGTCCCATCGCTAAAGCTACCAGTGGGAATCACATCTTCAGACAAGAATAGGGTGCAACATGATTGACACAGAAACCAAAATCTATAAAAATGTTATGGAAGAGCTAGTGGACAAAGCCATTGACAAAGAATTTGTTAAGTTGCCGAAAAAACTAGCTGCCTACCTCGATCGCCGTCAGGTTGCCACCTACGCGCTCAATCGTCTACCTCCATTGTACGCCTCGAGCGAAGAAGGAGAAAACATTCAGAAAAAACGAGCGCGTCAAGAAATGTCGTCAGAGATCGAGAGTGCAGTCCGACATGGTTTTGCTGCGGTTCGCCAAGATCCGTTACGCAATTCTACACCGTTACAAAAAGAACGGGTGAGTGCGGAAGCGCTGAACGACTATCAAGCGGCCGATCGCGCCTTAAAACAACTGCGGAAGTTACTGAATCGTCCGCACCTATGTTGGGATAATTTAGTTGAAGCGTTGAAAAACAGTCTCGATCGCAAAACTCGTAAAGAATTCGGCCGTCAGTTACGCTTTCAAGCGGCACGTCAAAAAGGAGAGGCGATCGCAACAGCAAACAGTTCTTGGGATTCGACCTTTTTGCGCTAGACTCATGGATGGGGCGATCGCGCTGCGAAACATCCATGTCGTTATCGGGATAGGTTAACCCGTTCTAAGTTCTATCCTACAGTTCCTCGGGTTTGGCGTTAAAGTAGATTGAGAGCCAATGATGGTAAAATTAACGTGAGTTCGACAGCCATGAAATCGCCCTCACCCCAAACCCTGACCCTCACCCCAAATCCCTCTCCCCAGGGAGAGGGGCTTATCGTTGTTGGTTTCCATTTCCAAACCGCGCCGAATATCGATCTCTCGCAGTACCGCAATAGGAATGGTGTAGACGATGCAAAATTGCGGCTGAAACAGCGCTTTCACTCGCTCGGAAAAAATCTCTCTCGCATCCCCAATGTCGAGTTTGTCGAGATCTTCAATAATCACAACGATGTCTTTTTTCGTTGCATTGGCAATAATTTCGGCAATTTCATTGATGCGATCGACCAGTTCGGTGATATTGCGCTCGAACTCTTCTTTGATCTCTTGTCGAATGGTTGCGTCAACCTGCATTTTACCGCGAACGATCTTAAATAAATCGAATCCCGCACCGAGTTCGGCTCGTTTTTGAGCGAGATTAACTTGAGTTTTGATAGCAAACCAGTTATAAAATCGTTCCCGTGCATCCTGCGGAATTTCGATTTTCTCTGCTTCTGCTGTTGCCATCAACTGTACCGCGATCGCGAATAAAATCTTAATACGATCGATGTCCGATCGCTCCACCAAATCGGCAATAGAAAAAGATACCGAAAAATAGCCAGCCGCCTTTAAGTTACGGCTCAACTCCCCCAGCAAGGTCGATTTTCCGCAACCTTGATGCCCGGTAAAAATCATTTTATTGTTGCTTCCCGGCAGCGCAAAATCAATTTTCTGCTCCAGTTTTGCCAGCACCTTCTCCCCATAGGGAACTTTGAACCGCCGCACTTCCTCCGGTTCGAGCAACGGACGCAAAACTAAGTTACGATAAGCGTTACGAAATTGACTGCGGAGGGGAGATTCAGACACGATCGCCTCGCGATGACATAGAGGATGCGAATTATCAATCTGCTGCCAATTATTATATCATACTCGATCCATAATTACCAGGTGACATAACCTCGCAAATCTTCTAAGGTTTTCTCACCGATACCAGAGACGCGATCGAGATCTTCAAGGGAAGTAAACGGCGACTCTTCTCGGGCGGCGATGATGCGTTGTGCCAGTGCGGGGCCGATACCGGGAAGTCGTTCGAGTTCGGCTTGGCTGGCGGTATTTATGTTAACGGGTTCGCCGGATTCGACTTTAGTTGT
>CAKZKB010000409.1 GCA_937121005.1 uncultured cyanobacterium
GGACAAGGAAGCCGCGATTCTACTGCTTAGCAGTGAATCGTCGGAGCGTTCACTGGTTGCAAAACCGAAGCGGCCTCTATTGGACGCTTGAAGAAGTAGACGATCGCCTCACGAAAAAAATGGTCGAAGAAACCCTAGCCATTTGGGACATTTCCCGCGAGAAATCGATTCCTTTACGGACGGCGGCTTACGTTCATGCACTGCAACGGTTGGGAGAGGCGATCGAGGCTAAAGGAACTCGCAGCTTCTATCTCGAACGGTAGATAAGCGATCGCGATCGCGAGCATTTTAGTCTTTTATGGTAAAGTCAACATAGTTTGCTCTACGAGTCGAGGCGGAAATTATGCTCGCGCGTGCGTGTTGGCAGAAAATGGCATTGTTATCTTGCTCGTTGGCGCTGTTGAGTGCGACTCCTGCCATGGCGCAAATTGTTCCTGATGCCACTCTTCCTACCAACTCTACCGTGACTGTTAATGGCAATGAGTTGGTTGTGGGTGGTGGAACCTCTGCCGGAAGCAACTTGTTTCACAGCTTCCAAGAGTTTTCTGTGCCGACAGGAACGGAAGCTCTTTTTAACAATTCAACTCGCATCAATCGCATTATTACCCGAGTTTCAGGCAGTGAAATTTCCGCGATCGACGGTTTAATTCGCACCAACGGCACAGCCGATCTGTTTTTACTCAATCCTAACGGAATTATCTTCGGAGAAAACGCCCGCCTGGAGGTGGGTGGGTCTTTCCTTGCCACCACTGCCGAGAGTATTTTATTTGCCGACGATCGAGAATTTAGCGCCACCAATACAGAATCGAATGTCTTGTTAAATGTTAGCATTCCCCTCGGCTTACAGTTTAACGCTCCCGCCCGCCCCGTGCAAGTCAGAAATAGCGGACACGGCCTGCGCGTTGCGGCTCCCCTACAAGTCGAAATTGAGGGGGCTTTGGCTGTAACTTCGGGGCAGACTCTAGCATTAGTCGGTGGAGAAATATCGCTGGTGGGAGCGAACCTACAATCGCCTCGAGGTCGTTTGGAATTAGGAGCCGTAACGACTGGTATCGTTGACTTATTTACCTCCACAAATGGCTGGCAACTGAACTACGATCGCGTGCAAACTTTGGGCGAGATCGACTTATCCCAGCAAGCGGCAGTAGGAGCTACTGGCAACGGCTCTGGATCGCTACAAGTCGTGGGCGATCGCATTTCCTTAAGTGATGGATCTGTATTCTGGTTGCGAAATCAGGGCGAAGCCGATTCTGGAAATTTACGAGTGTACGCACGTCAGTTGTTAACTCTCGATGGTATCGATCCGAGCCTAACGATACCCACCTATATCCTATCGGAAACCGCCGCCACCGGCCGCGGTGGCGATATTGCCATCCAAGCTGGAGAAATTCGGGCTACCAATGGGGCTGAAATTGTTACCCGCACTTACGGCTTGGGAAGGGGGGGCGATCTCAACATTGAGGTTGAAGGTTCCGTCACGTTTGACGGCTTTGCGATCGCCAATCCGAATCTGATTAGCGGTGCGTTGACTGGCACGTTCGGTCCGGCAAATGGGGGCGACTTAAGCATCGATGCCGAACGCTTAACTCTGAGTAATGGGGGGTCGGCTACTGCGTTTACTTTTGCCGCAGGCAATAGCGGCAACACCATTGTTAGAGCAACTGATATTGAGGTGGTTGGCATTAACACTCCGGTCTTGGGCCCGAGTAGCTTAGGTGCATCTTCTTTTGGTGCGGGAAACGCCGGAAGTCTCAGCATCATCGCTCGCCGGATTCGGGTGGCTAATAGCGGACGCATCAGTACCACGACTTTGGTCACGGGAAATGCCGGGAATGTGTCGATCTCGGCCACAGAATCCATCGAAGTTAGCGATCGGGCTGCAGGTACTCTCAACCCCTCATTAATTGACTCTTCGGCTAACGCGATCGATCCGGTGACGCAAGCATTATTGATGGTTCCCGCCTTGCCAGAAGGCGATGCAGGTAATGTCATTGTCCGCGCCCCCTCGATCCGTATCGATCGAGGCGCAGAAATTACCGTCCGCAACGATGGCACGGGAAATGGCGGTGTTTTGCGGATCGAAGCACAACGATTGGATCTCGACACCGGAGGGGGCATCACAGCTTCGACCGTGCAAGGACAAGGAGGCAACATTGCCCTCAATATCGATGGAGCGATGATTTTACGCAACGGTGGTCGCATTTCCGCGCGGGCCGGCGGTACGGGCAACGGTGGCAATTTGACGATCGAGACAGACGTGCTAGCCGCTTTACAAAACAGCGATATTATTGCCAATGCGTTTGCCGGGAATGGCGGCAACATCGACATTGAATCGCGGGCGGTTGTTGGGACTGCATTTCGACCGATGCTTACGCCGCAAAGCGATATTACAGCCAGTTCCGAGTTAGGGATCGATGGAGTTGTCAGTATTAGCAATCCCGAAGTGAATTCTACATACGGGATAGTCGAGTTGGATAACGACCCCATCGACAAGAGCGATCGCATTGTAACGGGCTGCAATTCACCCGCAGCCAATCAGTTTGTTGTCACCGGACGTGGCGGCTTACCAGACAATCCCAATCGGTTGTTACGCGGTCAAACAGTCTGGTCGGATTTACGATCGCTCGAGAATGACAGTCTAGAAAACTAGAAAACAGTTCGTCTCTATCTGGCAATACAGCATTGTCTCGCGATTTGGTAGAAGCGACCCACTGGCGATCGAGGGAAGATGGTACAGTAGAATTAGTCGTGCAAGCGGACGATCGCGTGTCTTTTCTTCAGTCAAATTGTCAAAACGGCAGAGATCGCTAAGCCCCATATTTTCGCAGTCGGCCGGCGTGTCCTAATGCCAACCCCATCAAATGTAGCGCCGGACGCAACCCTAAAATGCCCCGAGAACAGGCATATTCATCGA
>CAKZKB010000410.1 GCA_937121005.1 uncultured cyanobacterium
TATTCGCGTACAGATTTCGGGAGGCAATTGTCTGTTATGGGACAGACACGCTCGGTCTGCGATCGCGTCATGCGATCGTCCCCATCGTAGAGACAACTACAATTTCATTTTAGGAGTTTAAAGAGTGCAAAAAAAAAGAGTGCAAGAAAAATACGATCTGTCTCAGTCAGCTAACCAACTACTCGCTGCCTTACCCCCCGAAGAGTACGATCGCCTTGCCGAACATCTCGAGGAGGTGTCTCTGTCGCGCGGTGAGGTGCTGCTGGAAGCTGGAGGCACGATCGACTACGTTTACTTTCCCAATCGTGCCGGAATTTCGTTCGTCTCCATTTTAGAAGATGGGGCGACAACAGAAGTGGGAATGGTGGGCAACGAGGGAATTGTTGGCTATCCGGTTTTTTTAGGGGGAGAATGCGTCCCTCACCGGACGATCGTCCAAATTTCCGGGAAGGCGGCTCGTATGGATGCTAAAATTCTCAAAACCGAATTCGAGCGCGGCGGAGTGTTACAAAAGTTAGTGTTGCGCCACACCCAAGCACTGCTGTTTCAAGTCGCGCAAACCGCCGCCTGCAACCGCCACCACCCCTTAGAAAAACGGCTGGCACGCTGGCTGTTGACGGCGCAAGATTGCGTGTTGAGCGATCGCCTGCACCTGACGCAAGAATTCGTCGCCAATATGCTGGGCACGCGCCGCGCTGGAGTCACCGAAGCCGAAGGGGTACTGCAAGCCAAAGGCATTATCAGCCACAGTCGCGGCCAGATTACCATCCTCGATCGCCCCGGACTGGAGGCGGCGGCCTGCGAGTGCTACCGGACGGTCGCCCGTCACTCGGGGAAACTGCTCTACCATGGGGAGGATTGTGCTGCGTCCTTGGAGAATTAGGGGTTTAGGGAGATGGGGGATTAGGGGATTAGGGGTTTGGGGGGAATACACCTCGCACCTCGAACCTAACCCCTAAAACCTAAAACCTAAAACCTAATCCCTCATACCTCGCATCCCGTTAGCGTGTTTTCTTGGTACTATGTCGGACAGACGGCGGCATCGAGCGATGTTACGTTAAACTGGGATCGACGGTTAGTGTCGATCTATCTATGGTATCCTCTTGATATTCCCAACCATGTCCGCTCGCTCTGCTTCAATCTTGCTTGTCGAAGATGACTCCAACGATGTTTTGTTGATCCGGCGAGCATTTAAGAAAGTTAGACCCGAACTTCGCATCGATATTGTCAGCGATGGCGAGGAGGCGATCTCGTACCTCGATCGCCAACCCCCTTACGACGATCGCACTCGCTATCCGGCCCCCTCCTTGATGCTGCTGGATCTCAAACTTCCCCGTCGCAATGGTTTGGAAGTGCTAGAATGGGTGCGCCGACACGCGACGCTCAAGTATATGCTCGTCGTCGTCCTCACCTCGTCCCAGGAAAATCCCGATATCAACCGCGCCTACGAGTTGGGGGTCAACTCCTACTTAGTCAAACCCGTCGGCTTCGAGGACTTGGTAGACTTGATGGGCCAAGTCGATCGATACTGGTTTACTCTAAATAAAGAGCCGCGCATTCCAAACGGCTGGAGCGGCTGGGAAGCCTAGCGCCTGCAAGCCGGATGCCGCAGTCGGGAGCGATGGCATACAATCGTAAGGATTCAGGGATGCTATGCTAAACGGGTGTAGAAACCCGGTTTCTCGCTTATAGCCGGACAAAAT
>CAKZKB010000411.1 GCA_937121005.1 uncultured cyanobacterium
TGAAGTAGCCGAAGAGAACGAGTTTCCAGAAATGGTGCTCGACGATCGTACCGCTCGCAGTTTCGGCCTCGGCGACGAGGACGAGCTCGATGAGGATGAGGACGCGATCGACGGTAAAGCTAGCGGTCGCAGCGATATTCTCGACGATGGCGAAGAGGAACTCATCGGCGGCGACGAGGACGACTTCGAGGAGGAAGAGTCCGACGACGACATCGAAGATTAGCCTGCTTTTGTCTCTCGTCGGTGGGGGCGATCTCGTGGCGGTCGCCCCTCCATATTAAAAAGCAAGGGGCGAACGATCGTCCGCCCCTTCTTCTAATTATCGATCGGTTGTCTTACGCTTGGCGGCGGCGTTTCCACAGCGCCAAACGGGTTAACTTCCAGCTTCTTCCGATGGTTTTTCGATTTGCATCTTGAAAAAGTGCGGTACGGCAACAGCAGCCACGAATAATAATAGGGCGGCGATGCCAAATTTAGCCACATGAGAAACGAGCTCGGCCAGGGGAACGACGCGACCGACAAAAAAGGCTAAACTGACCATTGTTGTTGCCCAAAGTATCGCCCCCGCAGCATTGTAGGCGAAAAATTTAGGATAGGGCATTTCCACGATCCCAGCCAGAGGCCCGGCAAAAATTCGCAGTAACGTGGCGAAACGCCCGAAAAAGACGGCACGGGGCGCATTGCGAGCAAATTGACCTTTGAGATCGAGCAAGCGATCGTCGGAGATCCGAAACAGCCGTCCCACTTGTTTCAACAGGGGCCAGCCCCCCCAAACACCCAACCAGTACCCGAAATTATCGCCGAGAATGGCTCCGCCAATGGCACTCGCCAACACCAAACCATAGTTGAGTTCGCCGCTTCCGGCTAAAAAACCGCCGACGAGGGTAATCGTTTCGCCCGGAAGGGGAACGCCTGCATTTTCTAGGGAGATGCCAAAAAAAACAGCCCAATAGCCGTAGTCGCGGGCCAGTTGTTCGATCGTCTCTAACGAAAAAAGTTCTGACATTAACAGCGATCGAGAAGACAATGAGTCTATTTTAACCTCTAGAGGAAATTTAGGATTTTACTAGCTCGGCGATCCGATCGTAAATCTGCATATTTGGGGTTAAGTGGGTGTGGAAGCGGCTTTAAGAGTGCCGTACATTTGCACGACTTCGCCAATGACAGCGACGGCGGGGGCTTCAAACCCCGTTTGTGCCATCAACTCGACGATCGTCCCTAACGTGCCTGCCAACTCCTCTTGTTCCGGGCGCGTGCCCCATCGGATCAGGGCGATCGGCGTACTTTCAGACTTTCCGGCGGCCAGCAGTTCGTCAATAATATTGGGTAAATTGCGAACCCCCATATAGACAACAATGGTTTGGGATCCGGCCGCGATCGCCTTCCAGTCCACTTGCGGGCGATATTTGCCCGTCGTTTCGTGTCCGGTAACGAACGTCACCGAGGAACTGTAGGCGCGGTGAGTGAGGGGAATACCCGCATAAGCGGGGGCGGCGATCCCCGAAGTCACCCCCGGAACCACTTCGACGGGAACTCCGGCGGCAATTAAACCTTCCAATTCTTCGCCACCGCGCCCGAAAACGAAGGGATCGCCTCCTTTCAAGCGCACGACGACAGCGTGTTCGCGAGCCTTATCGATTAAAATCTGGGTAATGTCGTCTTGGTGCATGGAATGTCGCCCCCGACGTTTGCCGCCATAAATGCGTTCGGCGTGGGGGTTGACGATCGCTAAAATGGCCGGACTGATGAGGGCATCATACACCACTGCATCGGCACATTCGAGCAGGACTTTGGCTTTGACGGTCATTAAACCGGGGTCGCCGGGGCCGGCTCCCACGAGGTACACTTTTCCAAGCATAATTAGGTTTTAGGTTTTAGGTTTTAGGGGTTAGGTTTTAGGGGTGAGGTCTGAGGTTCGAGGTTCGAGGGACGAGGTTCGAGGTTCGGGTATTAGGGATTAGGTTTGTCCCCTTGTCTCCCCCTCCCCTTGTCCCCCTTCCGAAAACTGGTCACTGGTCACTGAACACTGGTCACTGATAATCCCCCATCTTGTCCAAGGCGGCGATCGCGTGAAGACGGACAGTAGGATCTTTGTCGTTTTGCCATTCTGTGAGGAGGTCGATCGCCCGATCGTCCCCCAAACGTCCGAGGGTGTAGGCGATCGCTTGCCGAATTGAGATTAGGCAAACCATTGTATCGCCCGATCGCGCTCGTTCGATGAGAATGCGGGCCGCTGCGGCTTTATATTCTGGGGTGTCGGCGTTGCCGAGAATGCGAATGGTTTCCCGACAAATAGCGACTGAGGGTGACAGCAGCGATCGCTCTAAATAGGGTAGCGCCAAATCTGGATCCATCCATCCCAAAGCCCGCACGATCTCAATTTGTACGGCGACAGGGGTTTGGTGACAAGAGAGGGATCGCCCTAAAGCGGCGGCGGCGGTGGGGGTGGGGCAGCGACTCAGGGCGACGGCGGCTTGTTTGGCTACACCAATGTCTTCGTCTTCTAGGCGGCGATCGAGAAGTCGGGCGGCTTTATCCATGCCTAACAGATCGGCACGAACTCCGACGGCGGCGGCGGCTTCTCGACGCACCAGGGGCGAGGGATCTTGCAACCCTCGTACCAACGCCGGGAGTACCCGCCATTTGGAAAAGGATCCCAATGCAGTCATGGCGATCGCCCGCACTTGGGGGTCTTCGTCGTCGGTGACACGGAGCAAAGAAGGGATAATATCGGTATGGCGAATGCCCGCGATCGCCCGCACCGCCAGCTTGCGCCATCTGCTATCCTCAAGTAACTCGGCAAGCGGTTCGACAGCGACAGTGCCCAAACTGGCGAGGGTGGTGGCTGCCATGGCGATCGTCTCTTCGCGATCGGCCTCCAGCAACTCCACTAAGGGGGCAATGGCGGTGGCGGTGCCCAGTTCGCCCAAAATGCGGGCAATGAACCAGCATACCTCCTCGTCGGCATCGTCGGAGCGCAACATTTCGACTAAAGGCGCGATCGCCCCTTCGCCGCAGTCGCGGATGGTTTTCGCAGCGTCCCAACGTTGTTGGAAGTCGCCGCATTCGAGATCGTCAATGGCTTGGGCGAGAAGCGGATCGCCATCGATTTGAGGTAAGGGCGAGGGAATGTGAAAAGATGGAGAAGGCACGGTGGAAGATCGAAATACAATGGGTTATTTCTAATTACCATATCGGTTGTCACCCGGATCCGCCTAGGCGAGAAAACGCGATCGTGCTTCATTTTGATGCAATTTCTGCATCGACAGCTTGCCATACATGAAGTCATCTAGTAAAATCTGTATCAATTGCAACCCGATCGCCACAATTTGGCCATTGGGATTCAATTTAGCTCAGTTCGATCCAAATGGCGAGATCGTGACAAAAGCGCCTACTTTTTGCCTTTTTTCGTCAGCGTCCCTACTGCGCCTAAAGATCCTAAAATGCCTAGGGCAAGAGTCGGTTGGGGAACGGAAGCGCGATCGTCTCTATCGCTGCTAGCTGACATCTCGACTTCCTCCATTTCTCTTTCACCCGCTTCGACTCTGGCCAGGGCATTAGATTGTAGACCGCAGATACCCAAAGCAGATATTAACAGAATCAGTAAAAATCGAAAAATCATCACTTTTTCTCCGGATCGTTTGTCTTTACTCTAACGATCCCGAAGCGACGATCGATCCCGAAAAAGATAGAACTTAAAAGTGTGTAAATCTGTGCGTTGCGATAGAGAAAAAAAGTGCGATCGCGTTCTTTAACTCTAACAAAACGATCGTTTTGATGCTTGTCAATTCTCAAACTGGAACAAACTTAGGGTAAAATTGATGCTAAAATTCTTCCCATGGCGTAGCATAGAAACGGACTCGATCGACCCTTGGGGGGAGTGACATGAATCGGATAGTACCATCAATCCTGCAACGAGTCGCCGCAGTGGCGATCGCCCTCAGTTTGGGAACCCCAACCGCCTTAGCAGGCGATCCCTTTCGCAGCAGCGATCCCCGCGATATTGGCGATGTTACCGAAGCCGCCTTCGATGCTATGTTCGAGTATGGCGACTACCCGCAAGCCCGCGATCGCCTCGAGGAAGCCTTAGTCGCCGAACCCGACGACCCCATGGTTCCGGCAATGATGGCTTCAATTATTTACCTCGAGGACGATGACGATCTCGATACCTTTTATACCTACGCCACCCAAACTCGAGAAACAGCCGAACGCTTGCTCGAAACCGATCCTCTACGCGGTAATATCTATTTAGCCGTCGGTCATTTCTTAGAAGGGGCTTATACGTTACGCACCGAAGGAACAGTACGCGGAACCCCCCTCGCCCTAGAAAAACTTCGCCTCGTTTTTGATGCCTTAGACGAAGCTGCCGCCATCGACGCAGCCGATCCCGAACTCAATATCATCCAAGGCTACATGGATTTGATGCTGGCAGTTAACTTGCCCTTTTCTAATCCCGATAGTGCCATCGATCGCTTGCAAGAACGGGCTGCACCCAAGTATTTAGCCTATCGCGGTTTGGCAGTGGGCTATCGCGATCTCGATCGTCCCGCAGAAGCCATGGAAGCGGTGGAAAAAGCCCTAGAACTGACTCCCAACAACCCAGAAGTTCACTATCTCAAGGCGCAGATTTTAGTCGAGTCTCACCGACATCAAGAGAGTTTGGAATGGTTCGATCGCGCTTTATCCCAACGCGATCGTCTCCCCGCAGAACTCGTCGAACAAATTGTTTGGGAACGGGACAAAGCCCAACGCCGTGTCAATGATGGAGAGTAATATCATTTTCCAAATAGTAGCATTGATGAAACAGCCCTGCCCCAATCCCCTAATCCCCTAACTCTACCTAGGGTGCATCGAATTGTAAGGCCGTACCGCGTACTTCCTCGTTAAAACGACCGCGATCGTAAGCGATTTTTCCGCCGACGATCGTCGTCACTGGCCAACCCGTTAAGTTCCAACCTTCAAAGGGAGTCCAACCGCATTTGGTCGCCAATTCTGATGTCAAAACGGGGCGGTAGGTTTCCATATCGACCAGTACCAAATCGGCATCCAAACCGGGGGCGATCGCGCCTTTACCGACCATTTTATACGCCTTTGCGGGGGCAGTAGACATCCAATTTGCCACTTGCGCGATCGTGCAGCGTCCTTCCTTCGCTTGGGTCAACAATAAGGGTAAAGAAGTTTCCACTCCCGGCATTCCCGAGGGCGAATTGGGATAGGGTTGCGCTTTTTCTTCTAAAGTATGGGGGGCGTGATCGGTGGCGATGAAATCGAGAACGCCATCGAGTAAAGCCTGCCACAAGACTTCGTTATCTCGGGGCGATCGCAAGGGTGGGTTCATTTGCGCTTTAGTGCCCAGGGTGCTATAGGCTTCGGTATTCAAAAGTAAGTGCTGCGGCGTGACTTCTGCTGTCACCCATTCTGGTTTATCTTGGCGCAACAACTCGGCTTCTTCAGCAGTGGAAAGGTGAAGGATATGCAGCCGTCGGCGGTATTTTTTCGACAATTTCAATGCCAGTTGCGTGGCATCTAAAGCCGCTTGGCTATCTTGAATTTGCGAGTGCACCGCCGGATCGCTAATTCCAGCAAACTGTTGGCGACGCTGGCGAATGCGGTCTTGATTTTCAGCGTGGACGGCAATGAGGCGATCGCCCTTGGCAAAAATTTTGTCGAGATAGGCTTCATCATCTACTAGTAGATCGCCCTTCATCGATCCCATAAAAATTTTAATGCCGCAAGTCGGTTTAGCCTCTATCAAATCCGGTAAGGCCTCAGCAGTCGCACCGATGAAAAAGCCGTAGTTCACCAAACACTTTTGCGCCCCCCGATTTAACTTGTCATCGAGTGCCGCTTGTGTTATGGTGAGAGGGCGCGTGTTGGGCATTTCCAAGAAAGAGGTAATCCCCCCTTTGGCGCAAGCGTGGCTCGCTGTGGATAAGTCTTCCTTGTGTTCCAAACCCGGTTCGCGAAAATGAACTTGCGGGTCGATCGCCCCTGGAAGTAAGGTTAACCCTTCTGCGTCAATTTCGGGAACGTCTGCGGCTGAGGCAATGTCGCCGCCTACACTTTCAATTTTGCCATTGCGAACGGATAGATCGCCGTCAATCCATTCGCCAGATTGGTGTAAGATGCGAGCGTTACGAATGGTTAAAGAAGTCATTTCAATGAGCAATGAGCAATGAGCAACGAACAAGACCTCCGGCTAAAGCCAAAGGTTTGGATTAATGATAATGACAGCGTATCATAGATGTGTCACAAGGATGAAGGATGAATATTGTTTTCTCCCTAAATCCCCCATCTTAAAACTGGTCACTGGTTACTGAACACTGGTCACTGATTCCCCCTAATCCCCCAACTCCCCA
>CAKZKB010000412.1 GCA_937121005.1 uncultured cyanobacterium
TTTAACTTTAAGCCTCAGAGCCTAGAACTAGCACGCATTCTAGGGTGAGATGGCTTTCCGAACGATTGAGGCTGGTCAGGTGGTTAGAAGTACAAGCCCCTGGCTTTTAGACATGGGGGTGGTTTCTACGGAGTCCCTGACGGCTCGCGCTACGGGGCCGGTTTACCTAGAGGATAACCTATTTTAAAGAGAAGGGAGCAGGGAAAGGGGGAGAAAGGTGTAAGGCTGAGAGGGCAAAGACCGCCCTAAAACCTAATCCCTAGACCCTAACGCCGCGATCTCTCCCTGTCTCCTGCTAGAGTTATTGATTCTTGAAGTAGGCTTCTAACTCTTCGGCCCCGCCAATATGTTTGCCGTCGATAAACACTTGCGGGAAGGATTCTTTACCCGTCAAACCGCGCAGGCCTTTGCGAGTGTAGTCGCGATCGAGTACCAGTTCTTGATAGTCGAGACCTTTCTCTTTCAGTAACTTTTTGGCACGGGCGCAAAAACCGCAGCCTTCGCGAGTGAAAATGGTGACGGTTTCCGGTTCGACCGCCTCGGGGTTGATGTATTTTAACATCGTATCGGCATCGGAAACCTCGTAGGGATCGCCTTCGACTTCCGGTTCGATAAACATCTTCTCGATGGTCTTATCTTTGACCAGCATCGAATAGCGCCAAGACCGCTTCCCGAAACCCAAGTTATCTTTCTCGACTAGCATTCCCATTTTTTCGGTAAACTCGCCGTTACCATCGGGAACCATGGTTACGTTGTCTGCTTTTTGGTCTTTTTGCCATTCGTTCATCACGAAGGTATCGTTCACCGAAATGCAGAGAATATCGTCTACGCCATTTTCTTTGAAAACGGGTAGCAATTCGTTATAGCGGGGCAAGTGAGAGGACGAACAGGTAGGGGTAAACGCGCCGGGTAAGGCGAGGGCGACGATGGTTTTACCTGCAAACAGATCGTCGGTGGTGACATCTTTCCACTGGTCGCCTTCGCGAATTTTAAATGTTGCGTCGGGGACTTTTTGACCTTCTCGATTTTGTACCACGATAAACCTCAAAAAAACTAAAAACAATTTTACCAGAGTTTGCGATCGCGTTGCTCTCTCTTTTGACAGAGGCGATCGCCTAGGCGTTGACGGTTTGGGACAACTGAGCCGCGATCGCGTCGCGATATTGGCTCTTTTGCTTCACGCCTTGCATTTGGTCAACCAATGCTTTATCTTTAAAGATCTGCACGGTTGGAGTGCCAATCACCCCCGCGTTTTCGGCGATTTCCGATTCGGCTTCGATATCGATTTCGATGAAGTGAATTTGACCGTCAAATTCGTCGATGACTTTATCGAGAATCGGTTTTAACATATGGCAGGGGCCGCAAGTGGGAGAAACGTATTTGACCACCAAGGGGCGATCGCTTTCGTGATAGAGTTTTCGCAGGGCGTAACTTCCCTCGTGACGAGTTGCGGCAGGATCGAAACTGTCGGGATCGGCAGCTTTGGTTTCGGCTTCTTTTGTCTCTTCGACAGCTTCGACTTCCGGTTGGTGGTATTCGGTAATCAGCCCGCGTTCCGATAGCCAACGTTCGGCTAGCAATGCAGCCATGCAGCCCGTTCCTGCTGCCGTTACCGCTTGCCGATATTCATGGTCTTGCACGTCTCCAGCCGCAAATACACCTTCGACGCTGGTTTCGACGCTGCCCGGTTTGACAACAACATAACCCACTTCATCGAGTTCGAGTTGTCCCTGAAAAATGTCGGTGTTGGGGCTATGACCGATGGCGTAAAACAGGCCGCGAACCTCGATTTCCCCTTCTTCTCCGGTTTGGTTATTTTTAATATTGATGCCGCGCAAAAAGCCATTTTCGCCGAAAACGTCGGTGGCTTCGGTGTGCCAGTGGACGGTGACTTTGGGATGGTTTAAGACTCGATCCTGCATGGCTTTACTGGCCCGCAGGCGATCGCGCCGCACTAACAAATGAACGTGGGTGGCATATTTGGTTAAAAACACGGCTTCTTCGGCCGCGGAGTCGCCACCACCGACGACGGCGAGTTCTTGTTTTTTAAAAATGGGTGCGGCCCCGTCGCATATCGCGCAGGCGGAGATCCCGGTGTTCCAGAATTCGGCTTCGTGGGGCAGGTGCAGGCGCTTGGCAGTGGCCCCAGTGGCGATCGCGATGCTGTGGGTTTTCACTTCTCGATTTTGCGATCGCACGGTAAACGGCTGCTGGCTCAAGTCTACCTCGAGGACATCTTCTGTGACCAGTTCCGCACCCCAGCGTTCGGCTTGGGCCTTCATCCGATCCATCAGTTTGGGGCCGCTGATTCCTTCGGGGAAGCCGGGGTAGTTTTCTACGTCGGTGGTGGTCATTAGCTGGCCGCCGGGGATCCCTCCTTTTTGGTATCCCTCGAAGACAAGGGGTTTGAGGTTGGCGCGGGCCGCGTAGATGGCGGCGGTGTACCCGGCGGGGCCGGAACCGATAATGGTGAGGTTTTCAACGGGGGGCTGGCTCATCTCGTTGGGCGAACTCATAACGACTTCGAGTTAATCTTAGCATATCTATATCCATTTTAAGGATGTTCGGTCTGCACGCATGGCCGGGTGGCGATCGCGCCCATCAGTTTCGGGGGCTCGTCTACGATTCTTGGATTTTATATCACCACAAAGACACAAAGGACACAAAGAAAGAGAGAAGGGTGAGTCCGAATGCTTTGGAGAGGGCAAATGGCATTTGCACCTACCTCCCTCTGGGGTGTTATTGCTAAAAAATGGGATTAGCGTAACTCTTCAATTTTCTCGCGGGCGTTACGATACCATTCGCGATTTCCCTGACGTTGGTATAATTCTGCTGCGGCTTCAAAATCGGCTAGAGCGGTATTGCGATCGCCGACGGCTTCAAATGCAAGACCTCGATTGTAATACGCATCGGCAAAATCTGGGTTGAGGCGAATGGCTTGAGTATAATCCTCAATTGCTCGGCGGTATTCACCTAAACGATAATAAGCAAGTCCTCGGTTATTGTACGGCCAGTCATAACTTGGATCGAGCCGAATGGCTTGAGTGTAATCCTAAATTGCTAGGTGGTATTCTTCTAGTCCATAGTAAGAATTTCCTCGGCGATTATATACCTTATTACGATCTGATTCAAGACGGATAGCTTGAGTGTAATCTTCGATAGCTTGACTATACTCCTCTAATTCTTCATAAGTAAAACCTCGATTGTAGTAGGCATCAAAATCATCTGAATTGAGATCAATTGCTCGACTATAATCTTCAATTGCTTGACTGTAGTCCTCTAAATTTCGATAAGAATTCCCTCGGTTATGATAGGCTAAAGCATAATCTGGATCGAGGCGAATGGCTTGGTCGTAGTCCTCGATTGCTTCCCTGTATTCCTCTAATCGGTAATAGGAATTTCCTCGGGACGCATAAGCCTCTTTATAATTAGGATTGCGACGAATTGCTTCAGTAAATGCTTCAATCGCACTCCTATGTTCTCCTCGGTTAGCAAGTGCTTCTCCTCGCTCGTATTCTTCTTGACCGGCTTGGGACATTTCTAAAGAAGTATGAGAATCGACATCGGTGAACGAGATAGGCGATCGCGCTACTGCTGCCTCTCCCACCGCTAACACCGCGACAAGACTTGCCAAACTCAACCCGTATCGAATTCTTGGTAAGGGGTTGCGATCGCTCAGAGCGATCGTGGAGCCTAGAAAACCAGAGAGCGCCTTTTTCATTAGCTGCTACCTCGAAGAAGGAGAAACCCTAATCTGTTCATTATACTATCAAAGAATCCGGTTCCGCAAGTCAGGAATGTTAACTTAGGTAACAATCCTCCGTAAACCATGACCGAACGCGAATTTTTTAGAGGGCTTAATCTTAAACACAATCGAGCCACTCCTTAAATTCATCTACCGTCATTCCCGGTCGATCGTCAGCTTCTTCAAAAACGTCTTGTAGAACTTCTTCCATTTTGCGATCGTATTCTGGGTGCGATCGCTCGACCGCATCAAGAACAGCATCGATAAGACGTTGGCTGGCAGCTTGGTAACTCGAAAACGCCTGCGATCGCAGTTTTATATCTTGCAAACTTTCGCGAGAAAGCCACAAGCGAACAACTTCCAGTAAGTCTCGCAGCAACATTGAGAGAAGCAGCAACCTTGTCGGGATTGACGACAGCCAACTCCAAATGCTAGTGTTAGAATGAAGTGCATCATAAACGAGCTTTTCGAGAAATTCTCGTTCTTGGGGGGAGAATTCATCCCACTGAAATTCGACTGCTTCAGCAAGAGTGTCAGCTTGCTTAGCCAGTTCTTGCAGGGATAAAGAGTTGGGTTCAGACGACTGAGATAGATCGTGGAAGCGTTTAATATCGAGCGCGACGGTACTTGAAGACATGAGAGTGTCCTGTTCCCTAGATATGTTTCTATTATACAGTAGAGATTGAAACTGGCAAATTTTCTCCAGATACTATAACATGGGCAGAGGTCGATCGCGATCGTTCGAGTGGTTAGCGGGATGCGAAATCTAGAGAGTATATTTGATAGAGAGTCATTTGAAGACTCACCCAATGCCATCGCATCCCCATCGCTGGCATGACGATATTAAACCATAGCCACCTCTTCTTTGACTTCCAAATCGGCAACCAAGCTGCGATCTTCGCTGATATGAGGAAACTTCAGTTGGTAGTCGGGAATCCCTTTTTCGATGTGTCGCTGGCGGACGATCGCGAAACTTCCGGGGGCGAGAATTCGCAGTCGCGGCGGCGGAATCATCCCGTCTTTGCGTTTGACTCCGTAGTAAAAATTGGCTTCGGCTAAGAGGCGATCGAAGGCAGCAATAAAGGCTTGCGGATCGGCTAAAGTTTGACCGGAAGCCAATTCGATATTGACGATATAGGCTGGCGGGAAATCGTTCTCTGAAAGAGTGATACAGAAGTCATCTAGATAAACATTAAACTTTTGTTGCAGTCGCTTCAAGGTTTGGGTGGCGTGATCTTCAGTGGTTTTTTCGGTAAATGCTGACAGCAAACCGCCGCGACGGTGACGAAAAATCAGCGTTGGCACGTCGTTATAGAATTTGCCAATTTCAACGACATCGCCAATGTCGTAGCGATAGAAACCGCTATAGTTGGTGCAAACTAAACGATAGTATTCGCCGGGTTTGACTTCCCAGGGGAGAACCGTTTTCGGATTGTCTGACTCCCATTCTTCAGGCGGGATAAATTCGTAAAATCCACTGTCGATCGCCAAGACACTGCTACAATCATCGAGACTGTGATAAATGCCAAACGTGCCTTCAGCCGAAGCATAAACCACGCCAAAGGTGGAGATATCTCCGAAGTAGTATGGGAAGCGTTGCAAGTAAAAGTCAGAGGTTCCCCCTTGTGCGGTTCCCACAAATGATAAATCGGGCCAGAGAAATTTGGGTGCTAATCGTCCGTGCATTTGCAGAAGCGATCGCAATTCGGCGGCGCGTTTGGGGTTGGGACGCAGTTGGTTTTCGAGTGCCAAGCGCAGTTGCGGTTCAATTTTTAGGCGATCGCTGATGCTGCCAATTTCAATATCTTCGAGCAAACTCTCGGTAAAATGCTCTAAATATTGGCACATTTGTAATGCCACCATTGGAAAGTTGGCAGCCAGTTCTTTGGGAGTATTTTGTAGCGAAAATAGCCAGCAAAGATAGTTTCGCGCTTCCACATCTTTAACTTGCAAAACTTCAAAGGGATAGACGAACAACTGCTCGTACAAAAACTTGCCCATTCGCAATACGCCAGTGGCGGCGGAGCCGAATTCGATACCGCCGGGGGTAATTTCTGGGGTAGCGGCGGCATTGGTAGCAATAACGCGACCGACTTTTTTTCCTCGCGATCGCGTGGCAGCGCTAGCAAAGCCAATGGCAATTAAATTGGGCCAGCCAAGAGAGTTTTGAAAGCGGCGCGTCACGGGAATCATTTTCCGTTTTCCCGTCGAACCGCTCGTGCGACTCATGAATACAACGGGATCGGGGTTGAGAATGTTTGTTTCGCCACTAGCAATGCGTTCGGTATAGGCTTCGTAGGCGCTGTAGGGAGAAACGGGAACGCGATCGCGGAATTCGTCAATGCTGCTAATGTTGCCAACATTGTATTGGCGACCGACTTCCGTTGTTTGATGGTATTGTAAATGATGTTTGAGAAAACGCTCTTGTACCGCTTGCATTTGTCGAGTTTTGCGAACAAAACTGTCTTTTGCACGTTCGCCAGCGAAAGCGAGCAAGGAAAACAAAAAGTCGGACATGACAGCCTCACACCAAGAATTTGACACGGGTTTTTATCGTGTAAACTTGGTTGTAACGAATTTTTTAAGTTTTGTCAAGTATCGAGAAGCTGAGGTAGATTCGTCGCGATCGTCATTAACGGATCGACAAAGGGAAAATCGAATCGAGGATCGCCTTGCTGCAAAAGATATTTGTGGGCAACGTGCAATTCCGAACACGCACCGACGATCGCGCTAACGCCATATTTTTCTCGAGCCCTATAGATAAAATCGATGGTAGACTCAACGCCACCGTTGATTTTAATCACCTCAAAACAGTTATGAACGATGTGTCGATCGCCCTCATCTAAAAATACGATATGGGGGGCGATTTCGCTCCAGCGATGGTGGTTAGGGAAAATTTTTGTATCGTAAGTGCCAAAAGATGACAGCAGTAAATACTTTTGAGGCTGTTTGAGAATTTCGTCGGCGATAATATCGACCAAAGAAATTACTTTTTCGCGCAACTCAACCGGAACGAGTGGCAAAAAATGATGGATCGTCATGCAGCACATGACAATTTTTGTACTACCCGATGCGACCAACTGTGTTAATGCCAAAACCAGGCGATCGATAAAAATGTCCTCTTGTCCGGCAGCAATCGTTTCGCTACGCTTGGGGAAACTGGGATCGCTGTAGAGAAAACAAGCCGGTGCTGCTTGTTCCGAGTCGTCAATATTGAGTTCGTAGATGGTTTTGACAAACTCAGCTGAAGAAATGGGGCCAAGTCCCCCTAAAATTCCCAATGCAGTTTTCACTTTAGTCTATTTCCATTTGTTTTTAAATTCGGGGAGGGGAGATCCCACCGCCG
>CAKZKB010000413.1 GCA_937121005.1 uncultured cyanobacterium
CCGGTTTCTCCCTTCAAAAACCGGGTTTCTGTGTACTACCTAAATGCTTGCGAAAATAGGAGCGATCGCTACGAGTTTAACAACTGTTTTGCCCGCGCGATCGTCTCTCGTACCAATGTCGCCGCCGCTTGCATTTGTTCGGCTTCGCTGTCGGTGAGTTGCAGTTCCATAATGTCTTCAACGCCGCGACATCCCAACCGACAAAGGGTTCCTAAAAATAGGTCGTCAATGCCGTAGCGACCTTGCAAGTAAACGGAACCGGGAAGCCAACAATGGCGATCTCGGATCGCGGCTTCCACCATATTACAAGCGGCCGAAGCCGGAGCAAAATATGCGCCGCCTCGCTTCATTAAATTGACAATTTCTGTGCCGCCGTTGCGCGTTCGTTCCACCAGGCGATCGATGGTAGCCCTATCGAGTAAATCGGTTAGAGGAATACCATTGACCGTGCAATACTTGGGTAAAGGAACCATAGCCTTACCGTGATTGCCAATCACAGTAGCGCGAACGTCGCGAAAGGGAACACCCAACTCCATGGCGATAAAGGCTTGCAACCGGGCCGAGTCGAGAACGCCAGCCATCCCTACAATCCGATCGCGGGGCAGTTGCGTCGTTTCCCATGCCAAATAGGTCATGGCATCGAGGGGGTTGGTGACAATAATAAAAAAGGCGTTGGGCGAATATTCGATCGCTTTTTTGCTGGCTTCGACGATAATTTCGGCGTTGGTTTTCACCAGCTCATCGCGATCGATCCCCGGCGTGCGCGGGCGGCCGGCGGTAATCACCACCACGTCCGCATTAGCTGTGTCCTTATAGTCGTTCGTGCCGATAATATCGCGATCGTGGGCCTGCAAGCCCCGCGCCTGCATCAAGTCTAAGGCGATGCCTTGGGGCAAGCCTTCAATGACATCTAACAGCACTACGTGGGCGATACCGCGTTCGGCCAGGCGTTGGGCCAGGGTACTACCCACCTTCCCCGCGCCGATGACGGCGACGCGGTGGGCGTAACAAGCAGGAGGTAAAATGTCAGGCACGATTTAAAACTCTTCGAGTTGGTCGAGGCGCAGCCAGATATTCGGTGTCGGTACGATTCCGAATTTAATCAGGGCGTAGTCGCCTTCGGTTTCGAGAATTTCGCCGCGCGTCTCGAAAATATAGTTGGGAAAGCGGGTGTCGCTGGCTTTGGCTTCCAGGCTGTTTTCCAGTTGTTCGCGCACCACGCGCACGAAGGATCCTCGTTTCAGTCCGCCTTTTTTGGGGGGCATGGGGATATCGAAGTTGAAACTGTACTTTAGAGAAATTGTACTGGTGTGGGGCGATCGTCGCCAAGTCTATTCGCCTTCGACGAGCGATCGATACTCTTTGGCCCCCATTGCGTCATCTAGGTCGCTTTCGTCGTCTACGCGCACTTTCAGCAACCAGCCTTCGCCGTAGGGATCCTCTTGCAGCATTTCCGGGGTGTCGATGGCCGCTTCGTTGCGATCGAGGATTTGACCCGACACGGGGGATACAATGTCTTCGACGGCTTTCACCGACTCGACAGATCCGAAGGGGTCTCCTTTGGTCACGGTGTCGCCGACTTCGGGCAACTCTAAGAAGACGAGATCGCCTAACTGGTCGATGGCAAAGGCGCTGATGCCGATGGTGGCAATGTCGCCTTCGAGTCGCGCGTACTCGTGGGAGTCGAGATATTTGAGTTCGTCTGGGTATTCCAGCTTCATGGAAGTCTCCAAGATGTGCAGGCGGGGTCGCGACGAAAATTATACCCGATCGCGCCGCAAGGGGTGACTGGGGTGGGGTTGCCAGAGTCTCATTGTACCGTACTAGGGGCCGTCGTGCTGGCGGCGAGTTGTTTAATCTGTCGGTACAGTCGGACATCTAAAAAATTGACCTTCGCGATCGTCTCTAAGGTAGATGGGTCGATGTCTTGCAGTTTTAAGCGATCGGGGGTGGCATTCAACACTTTATGGGAAAATTTCTGATAATTAGAGAAGTTCGCTGCCCGAGCGATGGCGCTCTTAGCAGCATCGATATCGTCTAAAATTCCCACCACTGTATATTTTTCTCGGATGAGATTGTAAGCCCTTTCTACGGCGCGATCGGGATCTTGCTCGGCTTCTGCGAGTGGAATTTGTAGGAAGCGAGTCACGTAGTTGTTCCGCAATTCTTCATCGCTCAAACCCGATGTAACGTAGTCCTCTAGCGAGATTTTTTTGTTTTTAATTTCTTCGTGCAAATAATGTTGGGGATTGCGAAGAACGTAGAAATAATGAGAGACAATTCTGTCGATGGGATCGCGAAATATGGTGACGGTTATTTTGTCGGGATGGGTCAACTCTAGAAGTTCGTGAGCGCCATGACCCAGTACGAGATCGTAGTTCGAGCGAATTTCTTTCGGCAAGGATTTAAAGCGATCGATACACTCTCGCTTTTGTTCTCCAACAATGTGGAATATTTTATCATCTTCATACTGGGATTTTAAAAAATGATTGAAGGTCATGCCGCCACATTTGGGGATATGCTCGAACAACACTTTTTTAGGAGATCCCCAAAAGAACGATCGAAATTTTCGATCGAGCTTATTTTTTACGCCGCTAACTTTATGCAGGTAATTTTTCATTTCTCAACAAAGAAAAATACACCTAGTAAATTATACAACTTTGTTTGTAAAGTGTCAAGGCAAACCAAGAATTGGGTTGACATCATTCCCCTAACAACCGCAACCGATCGCTAGGTCGATCGCTGCAAAATGTCTTGGTATAATTGTCGATAAGAGCGAGCTTGGACTTGGGTTGAAAATTGCGTTTCGGCTGTTGTTCGGGCAGAATCAGAAAGCGATCGCCATCGTTCTTTATCCTCTAAAACCCAAGCGATCCCTGCCGCTAAATCTTCGGAGTTAAAACATTCGGCACGATAGCCATTTTCTTGGTGGCTGACGATATCTTTTAAGCCACTGGTGTCGAAACAAACGACGGGAGTACCGCAAGCAAGTGCTTCAATTGGCGTTTTCGGACAGGCATCTTGCAGGGAAGGAACGATAACCGCATCGGCAGATCCGTAAGCCATCGCTAGGGTAATATTATCGTTGAAGCGGCCGAGATAAGTTGTTTTTAGTCCCAGATCGGGTGGATTTTCCGGTGGGTTGGCTCCAATGACGATCGCCTCGGTGGTTTCTCCCCAACCGTTGGCGGCGAGTTGTTGCAAAGCGGAGACTAAATACTCAAACCCTTTGCGTCGATCGCGAGTGGCATTCAAGGCGACAAAGGCAATAATATTGCGGTTCTGAGGTAATTCGAGTATAGATCTTACTGTCGATCGATCTCGCGGTTTAAAAATGTCGGTATCGATGGCATTGTGAATCACTTCAATGCGGCGATCGCGGAACAAACTGCTGCGACGAGCGCAGTCAGCCACCCATTGACTGACTGCCACGATCGTGATATCTAAATTTTGCCAAGCCTTATATTTTCGCTGCCAAACTTGGCGAGATAAATCCTCCTCTTTCGTCGAACCCAATAGGGGACAGCGACCGCATCGATCTTGGTATCGAGTACAATCTTCAAAGTAGTGGCAGCCTCCGGTCATTCCCCATATATCGCGCAGCGTCCACACCAAAGGCTTGTTAATTTTGGCGATGGCTTCTGGAGTCAAAAAGCTGCAACAGATCCAATGCAAGTTCACGAGATCGGGGTTAATTTGGCGCAGTTTGGGTTCGATATTCTCTCCAACCCGAGCCGGAGAGAACAGTTCGACTTTTTGTTGCGGATAGCGACGCAGTACGGTATAGTTAAAGTAGAGTTGGATCTCCCGTTGGACGCGATCGCGCAATCGAAAGCGATCGACGCTAAAAATGGTCGGATCGACACTGGATTTGTAGCAAACAAGCATATTAGAATCTATCCCCAAACGGAGCAAGCCTTGGTGCATCCAATACGCACCCCGAGCGGCTCCTCCTTCGGTGTCCCAAGTGTTAATTTGTAGAATTTTCATGGTTGTTACTGCCCTCGAAGTGGTAAGATTTTATTAACATATTCTTGAGGGACATTTTCAGTCCGCGCGTAATCGAGAACTCGCCGCTTCATGGCGATGGGAGGAAGAAGGTCGATCGCCCACAGTTGCAGGACTTGCTTGGTATAATAAAACCAATATTTCCATTCTGGGATATCGCGAGTCCACCAATGGCGCATTTTGACCTGGTGTTCGATATTGTAGTGTACTTTGGTTTCATGGAATCCTTGCAAAATTTCCCGACGGCGATCGCTACCTCGCTCTAAATACCACTGCAACCAGGCCGGAGAATGGCGAATAAATTCCGAGTAAAACTCGTAGTCGGTTCGAGCCTGGAGCTTTCTCGATATTAACACGCGAAAGCCAAATTTAAACCGCGATCGCAAACAGTATTCGTAATCGCTATAATGAGGCAACCAATCCGTATCGGGAAGTCCGGCTTTTTCTAACACCGCTTTCGGGATTAGAGTAATATTTCCTGCCACTTGTTCGGCTTCGAGAAATTCGGCCTCTCCAAACGCCTCCAAACTGCGCACCGGACGACCCCCTGCCAAACCGCTAAACACGATCCAATCGGGATAGCGAGTGTCGCGAACAATGCCACTAACAATCGCATTTTCATAGTTGGGATCGCTGCAAACCTCTTTTACATTTTCCAAGAAGCGATCGTCTAAAATTACGTCGTCGTTCACCCATAAAATATAGTCGAATTCGAGGCGATCGAGGGCGTATTGCATGGCTTTAGCCGTCGCACCTCCCCACCACAAGGAACCATCTCCTAACAGCAAACAAGCCTGGGGAAACCGATGGCGAATGGCTTCGGGAGTCCCATCAGTAGAACCATCGTCTACAACAATTGCTGTTAAATCGAGATCCCGAAGGGTTGCCGCTTGTTGGTAAAGCTGCGATAGAATATTGCAAGTTAGCGCTTTGCGGTTGCGTGCCGGAATCGTAACAGCGATCGCGATCATCCCTAAAGTATAGAGTGCGAGTTTTTCTTTAGTGTACCACGCGCGATCGCCCACAACCGGAAAGTTTACAGATCGATCTGGGGGGGTGACAAGCAAGGCTAGAACGCTGACTGTACGAGGAGTGCAGCCCT
>CAKZKB010000414.1 GCA_937121005.1 uncultured cyanobacterium
TATTTACCCAAGGACATTTCGGTAGAAACCTACCTGTTCGGTCACTCGTTAGGCGGTCTCTTCGCCCTTAGCTGGGCGCACTTTATCAACCAGGAAAATACCGATGGCAGCTTGGAGAAACTGCTTCCAAAACAAGTTGTGGTTGCTGACCCCATTCCGAGTACGAAAATGGGGATTTCTGGCCCGGTTGGTAAAGCGATTAAACTGACAACCAGGGACGATCGCTATATCGATATTCAAGGGGTTGGTGGCGATCTAACCATGCCCGTCGCGATTTTACATGGGGATAAAGACGCGATCGCACCTAAAGGGGAATGGAAGCAGTGGTTTCCCTATATCAAAACCGAGGATAAGAAAATGTATCTCTCATTTTCGGATATTGTAGGATGCCCGCCCATGTACGCCAACCACGAACAAGCGACCCAAAACTTGAGCTTTTTTCCAATTTTCTTGCAACTCACGTTTCTCGATGGGGTGGGGGTTGAAAACAATTTGAACTGGCGCTATATTTGGGATGCCCTCGATCGCGTCGTTCGCTACGGAGAAAATGCCAGTCAGTTAACCTTCGACATGGGAAATTGGTCGAATGGCGAGTCTGTCAGGGGGATTTCCGTCTTTTTGCCCGAATTGCAGTGAGGTTAGCGGGGCGATCGCAAAACTGTCACACATTCTGTCACAAGACCCAAAACCGCCCGTTTATACTGAAGAGAGTTACTCGATCGCTCTCGTTTTTGCGGGGAGGGAATGATGTCTCGTACTGTCGAAAGCAGCAACCACAGTTCGGCGTGGATCGCGCAAACTTGGATTTCGTTTCTCGTCTCGATTTCCGTCACTTCCGTTGGGATTTTCTACCTGCCTGTCGATACTTGGGTAAAGGGATTTATGGGTATGGGTTTGGCATTTTCCATCGGTTCGACGGTGAGTTTAACCAAGACTATTCGCGATGTCCACGAGTCGAAAAAAATGACCTCAAAAATTGAAGAAGCCCGCATGGAGAAGATTCTCAGCGAACACAACTATAGCAACAGTTGAGATTGTGGCGAATGCCATTTGTCCCTACACTGTGTATTTCAACCGACATTCCGCACTCGGGCTGTTGTGCGGAATGCAACTATCGATGGCAGATCGAGCAATTTCGGCTTCATCGTACACCCTGTAACAGTAACAGCAGTCTCAATCGTAACGCATTGTTATTGCAAGCGGAAGGAGTTGAGAAAGCGATCGGCATCTCGATCGAACCGATTAGTTGGCTCGTTTGCCGTCGAAATGACCACTTGATAGAGCCGTTCTTCCACTAAGTAGAAGCGGGCGACTCCTTCTCCACCGGAAGCCGTTTGATAGCGAATTTCTCGGCCGGGATAACCGCTTAGGTTCACGGATCGTTCCGCTAGCACTTCTCCCTGGATGCGGCTGACAAAGCCTTGCTGCACGCCTTGTAAAATGGGAGTGGGATCCTGGCGATCGACCACTTCTCGCGGGTAGTCGGCGTAGGCGACAAGAAAGCGATCGCGCGAGGCTTCCAAGCTAGCCACGTAGAGACTGAGAAAATCGATGGTTTGGGTTTCGTCTAGAGGTATTCCCGGCATTTGTACCTGGAAGCGTCCCTCGGTAGACGAAAAAAGTTGCCACTCGAGGGGCGCACTTGCCACCTGCATGACAGGGAGAGGATCGAGGGTTTGGGTTTGGGCGGGAACGCCTGCTAGGGCAACAGAAACAGCAGATAGCACCAATAACCGAACGTGCATAAAGAAGCTCCTTCTAGCGCACAGTTAAAAATCGAACAATCGGCTACACACACAGAGCATAGCACTTCGATTCCATTTTGGGGATCGGGGGAATTACCCCCATGGGGAGAACGGTTGTCCCGTAGAGGGGATCGCCGCAATAGCAATGACTATAGCCTAGGATCGCCATCCGGTTGCGGCCGTCTATCCTAAGAGGTAAGCTCTTTTTTTTAGGGAATAGTACGGGGGACGATCGCCTCGGGCAACAGGGCATCATCGAGAACCGTTCCGGCTAAATTACTATTGGTTAAGTTTGCACCCGTCAAATCTGCACCCGAAAGATTGTCGTTGGTGAGATCTGCACCAGCCAAATTAGCGTCTGTCAATATTGTACCGACAAGTTTCGCTTTACACAAACTGGCTCCGCAAAGGTTGGCACGGCTGAGGTTAGCGACGGATAAATTTGCACCGTCGAGTTGTACGTTTTGTAAGTTGGCCCCAGTGAGGCGGGCGTTAATGAGGTTGGTTTCACTGAGATTAACTCCGCATAAATACGCATTTTCCAGGTCGCTATCTTGGAAGTTGCGACTGCCTTTTTCGTATCGTTTTTGCAGTTCCATCACGTCGCTAACGCCAATTTCTCGCTGGGGAGGATGGCGGTAGCAAAAGCGAAAGGTATCGCCACTTTGGAGAACGTCGTGTAGTTCTCGATACAGGGGATAGTTGCCGATACCGCTAATATTCAGCCAACCCCGCGATCTCGTCATGGCCACGAACAGTTGGTTTCTCAGATAGACGTTGTTCTCGTTTTTGGCAATATTATCGAGTCCGACGAGATACACCATGGGGGCTTCGTTTCCTTTGGCCCGAAAAATGCGCGAAACGGTGATACCGCCGGGACACCAAAAGCGATCGCGATCGCTGTACGTGCCTTGGGGGTTAACAATGTTGCATTCTTTGGCAGTCGGGATAAAGATATCGAGACCGCTTTCCATCAGGAAGCTGGCCACCTGTCGTTCTAGCTGGCTGGCTTCGTAATTGTTGCCCAAAACAACGACTAAGATATCGCGACTGGGACGCAATCCGTCTTGTTTGAGATTGTACCACAAGCGATCGCTCAGTGCAACCAATTCTTCTTGGCGAGAGGGGAAGGCTTCAAATTCGATAAGGGGATGTTTCCAGAGTTGAGAGAGGGGATTTGGATCGCGATCGCGGGGACGATGCAGGGTTATCCACTGTTCGGATTTAAATTCGCCTGCAACTTCGTAACCCAAGGCATTCCAGTCTGCTGGTATTGTCGTTCCCGACAGCATTCCTGGCGATCGCAACCAGCCCATCCCCATGGCGTGGGCAGCCGTTAAAATAGGATGGGGCGTTCGGTAGCATCGAGACATGACTTGCGTTTTTTCAATCCCACCCGGATATCGACCCGTCACCCAGTTGGCGAGGGATTCTCCGAACAGTTGGCTGGCGGTTGGTATAGCAGTGCTGGCCAGACTTTGCATCTCGTCGTAAGCCCATATTAATCGCTTTTGGTCTGGTGTTTGCGAAATAACAGGACGCAGCGATCGATACGCCATTTCGTAAAAAGGCTGCCCGAATTTCAGCGATGTTGTCTCGTTTACCACCAAGTCTTGACCTTCGTCAATTAAGATCGTATCGAAGAGTTGGGGAATTTCGCTGGCTTGCAAGAGGCGATCGCAGGGTGTAGCCAGCGCCAGCATGGGATTACCGGACTCAATGTCATTGGAGGTTAACTTCCTCATTCCCGCCGCTTCGCAAATACAGCCGTATAACCCCGGCCGATCCTTTGCGCCCCAAGCGTGCAGCAGGCGCAGTTTAGGATTATCTAAACTGTAAGACAGTTGTCCGTTGCTAAAATAGTTAAGCCACTTGTCAAGCTGTTCGGCTAGGGGATCGTATAGCGTCCGCGTCAAAAAGACAAAGGCGATGTCCCAGTCGGGATACTTTAGGTGCATCCAGGCTGCTTTTTGGCACAGCAATATTGTTTTACCCGATCCGGCAATACCGCGAATGCGCTGCGCCCCCGGCGGGATTTCTTTGGCAATTTTCTCTTGCTGCAAGTCAAGATCGAAGCGGTGGCGGTTGGCAATTTCCAAGATGGCAGCCCGACTGTCTTCGCTTGCGAGAACGCGGCGCGGGGGAATATCGAGAACTGGCGTACCTGAGATTGTTGCTAGCAGGAGTTTCCACTGGCGATCGTCTAAAGAGGTTCCTGTTTTTACTGGAGGTACAGATGCGATCGCCTCTAACACTGCTTCCGGTTTCGACAAGCGATCGGCGAACAGAATTGGAGGCGAACTGGGAAGGCGATCGAAGCCTCGACTTTTCCAGTCTGTCTCGCTGACAAAGGGCAAGCTCACTAGCACTCGCGCGGTCACGTTTTGCTGTAAAATGGGCTCGCGATCGCAATACTCGAGCAGTGCGAAGAGTTGCCGTTCGGCTTGCTGGTAAGGATTGCCACTGGCGGTGTAAAATTGTTGAAACTGCCAAGAGTGACCCGAAATCGAGCTTATTTGTTCGATGGCGATCGCTTTGACTTCGATGACAACGACACCCAAGACGCGATCGACGATTAAGATATCCGGTTCCTTGCGAAATTTGCCGACACGAGAGAAAATGGGATAGCGCCAGTAGGCGAGTCCCTGACGCGATGCAAACGCCTGTTTGACAGCTTCCCAAACTTGTCGTTCCCCGGTTTCTCCCGCGACTCCGACGGGTTCGGTGGCAATAAATTTACAATTCGTAACGCGATCGCTGTCCGTGTAATTGCTCATGTTTGAAGTGACATCAAATTGTCAGCATTCAGATTAAAATAAAATCTTTGCGTTCGTCTATATACATATCTCTAAATAGTTATATAGTTATCTGCATATAGACTATCCCATCCATCTTTGGTAAACGTAACGCTTCGATCGACAAGCTATCTGTGTATATCTCATTTATCTGCGATCGCATTTATTCCCAGACACAATCTGCGACAATACTACCATTGACCTGAATCCTTATCCTCATAATGTAGGGGCGATTCGCGAATCGCCCCTACAGTTAGATTTTTCTCGATCCCCGAATATGATACAATTTTATGCACCTTGGCGAGTGCTTTGCCCTTGCCAAGTTTGTTATGCGAACGTCTTCGCCCCTACGAATATATTGTAATGTCTGACGCGATCGAAATTAATGGGACGATCGTTCCTCCTAAAACCCGACAGCGCATCGAATTGCCTGTGGCACGATTGCCGACCCAAACCATGCTATCGCTTCCCGTTACCGTTGTCAACGGACGAGAAAACGGCCCCAAATTGTGGCTGAGTGCGGCACTCCATGGAGACGAGATTAACGGAGTCGAGATTATCCGTCAAGTGCTGCAACGCATTTCTCCCGAAACTCTCGTCGGAACCGCGATCGCCGTTCCCATTGTCAACGTCTTCGGTTTCATCGAACAGTCGCGTTACCTTCCCGATCGTCGCGATCTCAATCGCTGTTTTCCCGGTTCTCCTCGCGGTTCCCTTGCATCGCGGCTGGCTCATTTATTTATGCAGGAAATTGTCAGTCGCAGTACGCACGGCATCGACTTACACACTGCTTCCTATCCGCGTACCAATTTACCACAAATTCGCGCCAACTTAGACGATCGCGAAACCTATCGCTGCGCCGAAGCCTTCGGTGCGCCCGTTGCCATTCATTCTACCATGCGCGACGGTTCTTTGCGCCAAGCTGCCAGTCATTTGGGCATCCCGATTTTGCTGTATGAAGCGGGAGAAACCTTGAGGTTCGATCGCCGTGCCATTCAAATTGGCGTAACGGGCATTTTGCGGGTGATGAAATGCTTGGGAATGTACGCCGGAGAAGTGCCCGATCCGCCGCCGATTTCTGTAGTGCAGACGACGCAGTGGATCCGATCGCCGCGTGGGGGGATTTTACATTTAGAAATCGAACTGGGGCAGACAGTTGAGAAAAAACAGCGCATCGGGGTCATTGTCGATCCATTTGGAGAGAAAACCGTGAAGATCCTCTCTCCTGAAGCGGGTTTGATTATCGGCTGCACGCAAAATCCCCTGGTTAATCAAGGCGATGGGATCGTGCATCTGGCTCTATCTCCGAGTTGAGAATGCAGTTGGCATCGAGAACAATGGCAGCTTCACTCTCAAATATAGTACAGCGATCGCGCATTTTTGTCAAGGCGGGTTGGTCTCCTTTTTTGAGGCGATCTTCGACAGTGCGATCGTAGCGTTCGATCCAGTCGCTATTGTCCGCATACTCTGGGGACAGCCAACCGCGATCGAGCAACCAGAAATCGACTCCGTAGCGTTGGATGAAGTCTTGCACCTCAGCGAGATTGCTGCTGTATTGAGCAACAACTAAATCCCGCGATCGCGTTTGGAATTGCTGGTAATATCCCCAGTGGTACGGGATGGCATACTCGTCGCCTACGAGGATCGATCGGCGGGCAAAACTGGGCAAGTTATTTGCTTCCACAGACAGGGATGCAACTAAACTCTCTGGCGGTTGTTGGGCGAAGAATTGATAGACTTCGGGTGTGGTTCCGACAATATAGCTAGTTTTTGGGAAGTTGTCCAGGGACAGTTGGTAGAAAAAGAGTTGGTGGACGATAAGGGTGGTTAAACTGAGGGCGACAATGCGAGAGATGGCAGCATTTTCCTGGCGGGAAATTGCCCATTTCAAAACCGCATCGAGAACAGAAAGAAGCGCGATCGCTGCCGCTAGAGAGAAGACAATTCTCAAGCTATGCTGGGTGTAGCGACTGGGGAGATGCAGTTTAAATAAAAAAGCGTGGGCGGCGAAAAACCAAAAGAGAGAAGATAGGGTCAGATCCAGTAAAATTCGACTCGACGATCGCGTCTGTAACAGCAACGGAAATCGCCGTTTCCATGCTAGCAGAAAAGGTAGCAGCAACCCCGCACAAAGTAAAGGCGGATCGAGTGCGGGTTGGAGTCCGCTTCGCCCCCCACTCAACCAAAAACGTCCGAAGTCGTCGTAGAAAAATCGCACTCGTCCTCCAGGGAGAAATTCTGGTAACTGCTTGGCGGTTTCCACATCAATTACCGGGCCGAAGTCTGAGGTTTTGAGGGCGTAGGGGAGAAGAATTAAGAAGGCAAATAGTAGGGCGATCGCATTTTTTTTGCGTGTTAAAATAGACGAGAGAAAGTCTGGGAGCAAGATGCTCTCATTACCAAGCAAAGTTCGACGCTCTTTGGTGTCTATTTCTATATCTGTTGTCAACGGAAACAGCACTAAAATCCCAGATGCGACTAGCACGTATTGAGGGTAAAACAATCCGAGTAAAACAATCGTTGCGATAACAGGAATCAGTTGTCGCCTGACCAGATAATATAAGAATGCGAGGAAAATCGGGTTCAAAAACGCTCTCGGCGTACCCGATGCTAGATCGTCCCGCATCCATAAATTTTGGTTGAAGAGAAACGAAGCGACAAATCCGGCGGCGGGAATAGGGAAAAGTTGCAAGCACAAACCAAAGCAGTACAATGTGGCAATACTTGCCAAGGCGATCGGTAACAGCTTGGCTAACAGTAGGGGTTCGATTCCTAAAGCGGCAAAACTGCGGTAAAATAGGGTATAGCCTGCGGGCGCAACTGACTGGAAATAGTCGGCGATGAGATCGTTAGGAAACAGATCGCCATCGAGATATCGATACAGCCAAAAAACGTGCTGTCTGGCATCGTCGGAGATGATATATTCGCTGGCAAAGGCTTGTTTGAGGGCCGCGATCGGGTAAACTAGAGCGCACAGCCAACTCAATGCTAACCAAAATCGGGTTTTTCCCTTGCGATCGGCCGAAGCAGTCAGCCAATGGTGTATAATTTTTAAGAGATTTATCAGCATTCCATTGCTAATGAGTTAATGTCCGCACGATCGTATCCCCATTGTAAGCGCTCCTCTTCAGATATAGAGGCCTCAAAACCATCCTGAAGTTCCTGTAGGAGTCTCACAACGACTGTATCGTAATTGATTCGACTCGCGGTGCGAACAATGTCTTCCATACTGCGATCGCCCATCAAGAGGTTTACAACAATTGATTCTCTTTCGTTTCCCGTTCCAAAAACTTGCCGACGATCGAGTTCGATTAAGGCTAAAATCAATGTTTCTTCCATGTCTTTTTCTAATTTTTCCGCTTTCGACCAATCGTTGTTGTCGGGATCGTATAGTTCTTGAAAAACGTCAGCCGGATAGATTGGGTCATGAGTTTATAAAGGCGATCGCGATACAACTATAGTGTAATTGTACCGTAAAGCAGTTCTCTGTCCCCCCAACCGGCTCTCGATCGCTTGGCAGTTCTGTCGATCGCTCGTTTGGCCCCACCTCAGTTTGGGGCAAGACTCGGGCGACAAGAAGGCCGTCGCGATCGTACAATGCTGAAGTTAAGGTTAAAAATTTTAGCGCCCCCACCCAGTTACTTCCAGACTTCCAGTTATGGCCATCGGTTATCTCGCCCTCGTCCTCCACGCTCACCTCCCCTTCGTGCGCCACCCCGAAAGCGACTACGTGCTCGAAGAAGAATGGCTCTACGAAGCCATTACCGAAACCTACATTCCCCTGCTGCGCGTCTTTGAAGGGCTGAAGCGCGACGGCGTAGACTTTAAGATGACCATGAGCATGACCCCGCCCTTGGTGTCCATGCTGCGGGATCCACTGTTACAAGACCGCTACGACGAGCACTTGGCCAAACTCGAAGAACTGGCCGAACTCGAGGTCGAACACAACGAACACAACGGCCACATTCGCTACCTAGCCGAACATTACGCCGCCGAGTTCAACCAAGCACGGGAACTGTGGGAACGCTACGATCGCGATCTCGTCACCGCTTTCAAGCAATTTTTAGACAGCGGCAACCTCGAGATTATCACCTGTGGGGCGACGCACGGCTATCTTCCCCTGATGAAAATGTACCCCGAGGCGGTGTGGGCGCAGTTGGAAGTGGCGGTACAACACTACGAAGAGAATTTCGGCCGCCCCCCCAAAGGGATTTGGTTGCCCGAATGCGCGTATTATGACGGTCTGGAGCGCATGGTTGCCGATGTGGGCTTGCGCTATTTTCTCACGGACGGTCACGGGATTTTATACGCTCGCCCTCGCCCTCGGTTTGGCACTTACGCCCCCATTTTCACCGAAAGCGGCGTGGCGGTTTTCGGTCGCGATCACGAGTCGTCGCAACAGGTTTGGTCGTCGGAAGTGGGCTATCCTGGCGCAGCAGAATATCGCGAGTTTTATAAGGATTTGGGTTGGGAGGCTGAGTACGAATATATCAAGCCTTATATCATGCCCAACGGTCAGCGCAAAAATACGGGGATTAAGTACCATAAAATCACCGGGCGCGGTTTAGGGTTGGGGGACAAACAGCTTTACGATCCCTATTGGGCGCGGGAAAAAACGACGGAACACGCGGGCAATTTCATGTTCAACCGCGGCCAGCAGATTTCTCACTTGTACGGGATTATGGAACGTCCGCCGATCGTGGTTTCGCCTTACGATGCGGAATTGTTCGGTCACTGGTGGTACGAGGGGCCGTGGTTTATCGATTATTTGTTCCGCAAGTCCTGGTACGACCAAAATACTTACGATATGACTCACTTGGCAGATTATTTACGATCGCACCCCACGCAACAAGTGTGTCGTCCCTCGCAGTCGAGTTGGGGCTACAAAGGTTTCCACGAATATTGGTTGAACGAGACCAATGCCTGGATTTATCCGCACCTGCATAAAGCGGCCGAACGCATGATTCATTTAAGTTATCGCGAACCGGCTGACGAGTTGGAATGGCGGGCGCTCAATCAAGCGGCGCGGGAGGTATTATTGGCACAGTCGTCGGATTGGGCCTTTATTATGCGGACGGGGACGATGGTTCCTTATGCGGTACGGCGGACGCGATCGCACTTGATGCGGTTTAACAAGTTGTTCGAGGAAATTGAAGCGGGTAAAATTGACTCGGGCTGGCTGGAGAAAGTGGAGGCGATCGACAATATTTTTCCCAGCATTAACTATCGCACCTATCGCCCGTTGTAGGTGAGGTTTGGGGCGATCGTCTTCGGTTTCTGAGGGCGATCGCCGATTTAATATTGGGCGAGACTAGCTGGATCGAGTTATGAATGAGACAAATGTTAGTATTATTATGCCCGTTTTTGACGGGGTTGAGTTTGTAGAGGCGGCGATCGCGTCTGTTTTTGCTCAAAGTTATGAAAACTGGGAACTGTGTATCGCGGACGATTGTTCTGCCGATGCGAGAATTGAAGAGATTTTATTACGTTGGCAAGACAAGGACAATCGCGTTCGAGTAAAGTTTAGAGATGAACGGGGGCATATTTGCCGCGCGACCAATTCGGCGTTAGAATTGGCGACGGGAGACTGGGTGGTATTTCTAGACCAAGACGATCGCTTTTCTCCTGATGCGTTAAGTGAGGTTGTTTCCTGTTTGTCTCAACATCCCGATGCGGATTTATTCTATTCGGATGAGGATAAAATTGACAGCGAGGATACGCATTTTCAGCCGTTTTTGAAGCCGCAGTGGAGCCCGGAAACCCTGCTATCGCGGATGTATTTGGGGCATTTGTTGGCGGTGCGGCGCTCTATTTTGCTAGAGTTGGGTGGGGTGCGCGTGGGGTTTGAGGGGGCTCAAGATTACGATTTGGTCTTGCGTTTGAGTGAGATAACGGATAAAATTTATCGTATCCCAAAAATTTTATATCATTGGCGATCGCATTCGGATTCGACGGCGGGGGATTTGCAGGCTAAGCCTTACGCAGTGCGATCGTCGAGGAAAGCGATGGCTGAAGCGTTGCAGCGACGGGGAGAACCGGGACGGATCGTACCTGTTCCGAGTTTTCCTAATTATCATGTGGTTCGCTTTGACATTGAGAAATTCTCTCGGGTCAGTATTATTATTGCTAATTTGGGAGGGAATCTCGATCGCTGTTTGCAGGCGATTTTCTCCCGCAGTACCTACCCCGACTGGGAAGTTATTGTGGTGGGGGACACTGGAGATCTGGGGGAGTGGAAAAAACGAGCACCAGAGCGCCTGCGCCTCGAGTCCGTAGCTGACGCGATCGCTCTACCTCGATTATACAACATCGGCGCGAGTTTGGCAACAGGGGAATATTTATTTTTTCTGAATGCAAATTTGGAGGTGATAACGCGAGACTGGTTAGAAGCGGCGATCGAACAGATGCAACGGCAGCCGATCGCGATCGTGGGGGGATTGTTGCTTCAACCTCATCGTACCATTGCCAGTGCCGGAAAGATCCTCAGTGGCGAAAAAATTGCTGTCGATGGCGATCGCAATTCTCCTGCGGCTGCGGTAGGATATTTGGGTCGCGTGGTGACGATTAACAATGTTTCGGCGGTGAGTGGGGATGGGTTGGCGTGTCGTCGGGAGGTGTTTGTAGAGGTTGGCGGGTTTGATGAGGGTTTAGACAGTTATAGCGATATCGATCTCTGTTTGAAATGCTTGCAGGCGGGATATCGCAATGTCTATCTGCCTCATTTGGTTTTGCAGTATATCACGCCAGGGGACGCGGTGGAAGGAAGCGAAGCGGAGAAGGAGATTCTCAGACAGCGTTGGGGGGATAATCTATATGGCGATCGTTATGCTTTTGGAATTTCCCATCTTTATCCTACACCTACTGTAGGGGCGAACGGCGTTCGCCCTCTCTCAAAAATTGTTATCGTCACGGGGATGCACCGATCGGGGACATCGCTGCTGGCATCTTATCTTAACAAAGGTGGGATCGATTTCGGCAAGGATTTTATTGCGGCCGATCGCTTCAACCGGAAAGGGTATTTTGAAGATGCGGATTTTGTCAGCTTACAGCGAGCCATGGTAGCACGCGCCTGTAACTTGGAGGCGAACGGCTGGCCGGACTGGGGCTGGACGGAGGCCGAAGAGTTTGATATCTCTAAGTTGGAGATGTATCGCGAGTCTGCATGGGAATTAATTCGCGATCGCGATGCTTCGCTTTGGGGTTGGAAAGATCCGCGAACCACCTTACTCCTAGATTTTTGGGATGGGTTGCTTCCCGATGCGTGCTATATTTTCATCTATCGTTTCCCTTGGGATGTGGCGGACTCGATCGCGCGTCTCAAGAGTCCTGTTTTTAACCAGCATCCCGAATACGCTGTCAAAATTTGGCACTTCTACAACCGTCGCCTACTGGAATTTTACCAGAAGCATGGCGATCGCTGTTTGCTTGTCAGTCTTGACGGCTTCGTTCGCAACCCGGATCGCTTGCGAGATCTCGTTGCTGAGAAGTTTGGCATTTCTTTATCGGGAAATTTGGATGCGGTTTTCGATCGCAGTATTTTAACTGAGACAGACTGGAATTCGTCTGCGGTACGCCTGTTTAAGTCTAGTGCACCCGATGCGATGAATTTGCTTGCGGATCTCGATGGCATTGCCGATCTTCCCAGTCAGATTGTATCACTACAAGGCGAACCCGAATCGAGGGCGAATGCCATTCGCCCCTACAGTCAGGATCCGCGATCGCGATCGCAGGTTTCTATTGTGGTTCCCTGCTACAACGACGGGGAGTATCTACTAGAGGCGATCGCGAGTATCGAAAATTGCCAGCATGACAGCTTGGAAGTCATTATTATCAATGACGGTAGCGACGATAAGCGCACCCTCGACATCCTTGCGTACCTAGATACCAGAGGATACCGGATTCTAGAACAGGAAAATCGCGGACTCGCAGATGCTCGCAATCTTGGCATCGAAAATAGCAGTGGAGACTATATCTTACCACTGGATGCGGACAATCGCTTGCGACCGGATTTTATTGCCAAGGCGACGGACATTCTCGATCGCGATCCGGAAGTGGGTGTCGTCTATGGTTGGATTCAACTGTTTGGAGATGACAGCGAGATCCGCAAGGTTCCTCGTTTTGAGGTGAAGCGGCTTTTGTTTGGTAATTTTATCGATGCCTGTGCGGTATTTCGTCGCCAAATCTGGTACGATGCGGGTGGCTACGATAGCGACATACCCGATAAACTGGGGTACGAAGACTGGGATATGTGGCTGTCGGCGACGGAAGCAGGCTGGAAATTTCATTGCTTGCAGCAGGTGACGTTCGAGTATCGAGTTCGATCGCGATCGATGGTAAGTCGCTGCAACGAACCGGAGAACCGACGGCGGTTGTTTCGCTATATTTGTCGCAAACACCGACATCTCTATTTTCCTTATATGGATGAGATCCTCGCGGAGAAGGAGTTCGTGGCGTTGCGGGAAACTCAAAGAAGCGAGAGTATGCAGGTTCGACTCCAACTGATCTCGGAACCGACACCGGAACCGCCACCCATTTCGTCACAGTTAGATCCGCCTCTGGTTAGCGTTTGCATTCCCACCTACAACGGCGATCGCTATTTAGAAGAAGCGTTGGCGAGTGTCCGTTGGCAAACTTATCCCCATCTAGAAGTCATCGTTTCGGACAATGGTTCGGACGATCGCACGCTCAGCATGATAGACTCGTTTCGCAGCAAGTGCGATCGCGATGTCTTCGTCTATTTGCGTCCCCAACAGGGTATCGCAGACAACTGGAATTTCTGCATCTCGAAAGCAAGGGGAACCTATATCAAGTTTCTGTTTCAAGATGATGTCCTCGAAGCCAACTGTATCGAGGAGATGGTAAACTTGGCTGAGGAAGATGAGGACATCGGTTTGGTATTCTCGCCGCGTTTGTGGATCCGCGATCGCGATGCCAAATCCGATCCGACGCTACAACAAGTGTACCAAGTCTGTGCCGACGCGCATCGTCGTTGGCAGCAGTTGGAACGGATCCAAGCGGGGAGTCAACTGCTAGGGGATCCCAATTTACTTGTCTCTCCGTTTAACAAGATCGGCGAACCGAGTACGGTACTGCTGAAAAAAGACGCATTGGAAACGGTGGGAGGGTTCGATCGCCAGTTAAAACAACTCGTGGATCTGGAGTTGTGGTGGCGGATCCTGACGCAGTATAAGGTAGGGTTTGTGGAGAAACCCCTATCTCGCTTTCGCTTGCATAAAAATCAGCAAACGTACAAAAATCTCAGCGAACCGAGTGACGATCGTCTTCTGTTTTACAAACGTCTGGCGAACGATCGCTTCTACAGCAAGTTACCGCTTCGCTTGCGGATCCAGTTTTGCTGTCGCTACTATTTGGCTGTTGTCGATGGCAGCATTATTATACGACAGCAGGTGCGAGAAAAGCTGGCGAAGTTGCTGGCGATCGCCTCTACAGAGGAGATCGAAACCATCTATCTATCCGATCTGCGTCCGCTTCTCAATGTCAGCGACGGCGACATTCCTTTAAGCGAATGGGAACGGGACTACTTACAGGGATTCTCGACTGAGACGGCCTCTGCGATCGTCCTTATTATGCTGTACCGTCTGTCCGATGTCAAGACACCCGAGTTCGCTGAGAAACCGGGGATCTGGTTTGGGGAGTTGGCGACAGACTATCTCCACTGGCGGTTAAACTGCGATCGCGATCGCCTAGAAGTTTACTGTCGTTCTCTAGAACATCTCCTAGAAGATCTGGTAGAGTGTATCTGTCGGGATCCTGATTCTCCACTGTGGCAAACTGTGGCATTGAATTTCGCAGTTTCGCCTATAGACTTCATCCCTCTATATACGCAAGATGTCGATTTGACTTCAGTGTATCAGAACCGGGCCGCGATCGTCGAGTTTTCTTTAAGTTCTCAAAACCATTCTCTGGAATGGAACCCGCCAGAAGGAGATGCGGATCGACCTCGCATTCGCATGGGGATCCTCACCCCTCACCTGCAAGAAGGTTTGTCATCTTTCGAGACGATCCCTCTCTTTGGAGATCTCGATCGCAACCGCTTCGAGACAATCCTATATACGTTCTCCTTCTCCGGTACGGGGTTGGAACGCTACTGCGAAAGCTGCGTCGATGCTTGGGTAAAATTGCCTAAAGACTTGCGATCGCGCGTCAACCTCATCCGCGAAGACAATTTAGATGTCCTCATTGTCAGCAGCGATATCGTCTCCCGAAACAATTCTACCTTACTGCTAGCCGCACACCGACTGGCAAAACTGCAAATTGTCTCGTCTCTGTCGCCAGCGTGCTCGCAACTTCGCCATTGCGATCGCTATCTTCCCGATAGTCAGACAACGGAAACCGATCCCCAATACCCAACCTTACCGGGTTCGGGACTCTGTTTCTCTTCCCCACTGCTAGAACCGCCAACAGTGGCGATCGATCCGATGCAATATTCCGCCTCATCAGAACTGGTAAGGTTCCTGACTGCGGAAACCCTTGTCACTCCAGAGGCGATCGATCTGTGGATGCAGATTTTGTCCGCAGTGCCCTACGGAGTGTTACTCATTTTGGTAAAAGAGGTGGAAACTCAGTTGTGCGATCGCCTGCAAGACACCTTAGCTGCCAAGGGAGACGATCCGCGTCGTATCGTTCCGGTGTCGGGACTCCAAAATGTTGCCGATCTGCACGTTATCCTGAAAATAGCAGATTTATATGGCGACATCTTTTCCCATTATAACAATAGCACAATTTTGGCCGCCGTGCAAGCGGGTTTACCAATTGTTACAAAACTGGGTAAAAACCCGCGATCGCGTTCCCTTTATACCCTTCTAAAAGACCTCGACCTCGCCGAACTCGCCACTGACAGCAATGACGACTTCATCCGCATGGCGATCGAACTGGGAAACAACCGCGATCGCCGGGAGAAACTGGCCGAAAAAATAAAATCGTCAGGAGTTAAAATTGCTTTCCAGTGAGACTGAAGGCACGAACTTCAGTAATTTTAACCGGAACCACTCGACCGCGTAACTGTTCGATATTCCCCTCAAAAAAGGTGAGGCGGTTGCCCCGAGTGCGACCCATGACTTGCGCTGGATTTTTGGGATTGATATCCTCAACGAGGACTTCTTCGGTACGATCGCGGTAACGCTGCGATCGCGTTGCGGCTTTCGTAGCCACCAAATGATTTAAACGTTGCAGGCGATCGCTTTTTTCTTCCTCCGATATCTGATTGTCCCACACCGCAGCCGGCGTACCGGGACGCGGCGAATAAGCCGCCGTATTCAACTGGTCGAAGCCAATCTCTTCAACTAATTTTAACGTATTTTGGAACTGGGCCTCGGTTTCGCCGGGAAAACCGACGATCGCGTCGGCACTAATGGCCGCATCCGGCATATACTGGCGGATAGTATCGATAATGCGGCGATATTTCTCATGGGTATATCCCCGCTTCATGGCCTTGAGAACGTCATTGTCTCCCGACTGAAAAGGGATATGAAAATGTTCGCAGACCTTCGGCAACTCTTGGCAGGCACGAATCAACCGTTCGGTAAAATAACGAGGGTGGCTGGTGGCGAAACGCAGGCGATCGATCCCCGGTACGTCGTGGACGAAATACAGCAGATCGGTGAGGGTATGCTTGTGTCGTCCTCCCGCCACCGTTCCCGGCAAATCGCGACCGTAGGCATCAATATTTTGCCCCAAAAGGGTGACTTCTTTGTAACCTTGTCGTCCCAATTCCTCCATTTCGTCCCGGATCGCCTCTGGAGTTCGCGACTGTTCGACCCCGCGAACGTTGGGAACCACGCAGTAACTACAGCGTTCGTTGCAGCCATAAATAACATTTACCCAGGCCGTTACTTTACTATCGCGGCGCGGTTTGGTAATATCTTCAACAATGTGAATGGGTTCGGTGGCGACAACTTGACTGCCGTCGATGGCTTGTTGCAACAAATCGCCGAGGCGGTTGGCGTGTTGCGGCCCCATGACAATATCTAATTCCGGGACTCGTCGCAGCAGCGCTTCTCCTTCCTGTTGCGCCACGCATCCGGCCACCACTAACATTAAATTGGGGTTGTCGTGCTTGCGTTTCGCTTGCCGTCCCAAATAAGAATAGACCTTTTGTTCGGCATTGTCGCGAATCGTGCAGGTATTGTACAGGACAACGTCGGCCGAATTGGGATCCTCAGAAGACTCTAACCCCATATCGTCGAGAATGCCAGCCATGCGTTCGGAGTCGGCCTTGTTCATCTGGCATCCAAAGGTCGTAATGTGGTAGCGGCGAGTGGGGTTCATAGACAAGGAATCGAGATGGCGATGGCAACAGACGGGCATCTGA
>CAKZKB010000415.1 GCA_937121005.1 uncultured cyanobacterium
AGCGAGAACCAATGCGTCGAACCTGGACAAGTTGGCGAACTCTGCGTCGCTAGCTATCGCCTACCCCAAGGATACTTACACCGTCCCCAACTTACAGCCCAAAAGTTCCTCGCTAACCCCTTTAACGACGGGCAAAAAGCACCATTTCTGTATAAAACGGGAGACTTAGCCCGCTACGCAGCCGATGGTAATTTAGAGTTTGTGGGGCGTGCCGATCGCCGCGTGAAAATTCGCGGTTTTCGCGTCGAACTCGAGGAAATTGAAACTATCCTCACCCAACACGAAAATATTCGCGAAGCCGTTGCCATTGCCCGCGAAACTGCCACCGCCGACAAGCAAATTATCGCTTATGTCGTCCCCCAAGACAAGCACAAGGTGACGATCGCCCAATTGCGAAACTTTGTCGGCGATCGCTTGCCCGACTATGCCATCCCTGCCAGTTTTATTCTCCTCGAAAAACTGCCCCGTACCCCCAACGGTAAACTCGATCGCCGTTCCTTGCCCTTGCCCAATTTATCTCGCTTGGGTTTGGAAAGCGATTTCGTTGCGCCTCGCAGCGAATTGGAAGAAAAACTGGCTGCAATTTGGGAAAGCGTCCTCGATATCCATCCAGTCGGTATCGAAGATAGTTTCTTTGAACTGGGCGGACATTCGTTACTAGCCGTGCGTTTGTTCTCCAAAATCGAGCAGAGTTTCGGGCGAAACTTGCCCCTATCTTTACTGTTTGAAGCGCCGACGATCGCCCAACTCTCGAAAGTGTTGAATCGAGAGACAAACCTAGAGTCACCATCCTGTTTAGTTGCCATTCGCGATCGCGGATCGGCCCCGCCTTTGTTTTGCGTTCACGGAATTGGCGGTAACATTCTCTCCTATCGGAAACTGGTGCAATACTTACCCGACGATCGCCCGGTTTATGCCCTGTACGCCCGAGGTGCAAATACCCCAACGCCTCAGTTTGCTACCATTGAAGAAATGGCTGCCGACTACCTGCAAGAAATCAAAACAGTGCAACCCCAAGGCCCCTACTTTTTGGCGGCCCATTCTTTCGGCGGAAAAGTCATCTTTGAAATGGCGCAGCAGTTGCAGAAACAAGGAGAAGCAGTAGGGTTACTAGCATTGATTGATTCCTCCGCACCGGAAACCGAAATTGTCGCGCGATCGCCCCACCAAGAACAACAGCGCAAAGATCGTTTTATGCGCCAACTTCCTACTTGGTCTCGCGATCCGCAAATTCAACCCTTAGTGGAGGTGCTTTACGAAGCCAAACGTCGCTATCAAGCCCGACCTTATTCTGGCAAAATTGTCTTCTTTATGGCGCGAGAAACGGGCGATCGCAAGACTCTAGAATTTATCGATCGCTGGAAAAAAATCGCCCTAGAAGGGGTAGAAGTTTGCGAAGTCGATGGCGATCATTGGACGATGCTAGAAGATCCGCACGTTCGCGATCTGGCACAACAGCTATCTCGCTACTTACGATCCCAGATTCGTTAGAACACTTGTAAGCATTCAGGTGAAACAAGAAACCCGGTTTCTCCGCCACTTGACAAAAGCAGAGATTAGGCTGTAAATCTAATGTAAGCATTTAGGTCATGTTGGAAATGGCTGCACCGATCCCCCTTCCGTCACCTTCTCTGGTTCTGCCAGGGAATGTAATTGAGAGGGCGAAGCATTCGCCTTCTAGTTGATGGACTTTTTCTCTCTTTTTCGGTGCGAATGCTTAGCCCCTACGGCCTCATGTAAAATGGAGGCCGATCCTCCATAGTTCGTTGCGTGTCAGAGGAACGTAACGAGGGGAAAAGAAACCGTAGTTTATCCCAAACTTACCCATGTCTGTCACCCTCGACGATCCGGTACTAACATTGGTTTGCCCTTCCCCGCAGGCGTTACCCAAAATGATGTCCCAAGTGGTGACAGCCGTCGAGAAAAGGGGTCTTTGTATTCTAGAAGCCTGGGATACGCAAAAGCAAACCCTGAAAACCGTTGCTGGGCAAATGGGGTATATTATGAACCACATTCGCGGCGATGAAGATGGTATTGTTGACGTAGCTTACCAGCGATCGTGGCACGAAACATCTCAAAGTAACAACGAAATTCGTAAAGAAGATTTTCAGTCTTACAGCAGCGACGAAGTTCCTCCCCACAGCGACGGTGCGGCTTTAGATGGAATGGATGTTATCGGCGATCGTATCGTGCAGATCGGGCCGCCACAAATCGTTGTTTTCCAATGCGTAGAACCCGCCGAAGCCGGAGGCGAACTGCTACTCGTCGATATGAAGAAAGTTCTCGTCGATTTGTTGCGCGATCGCCCCGACATTGCCCGTATTTTACTCGAACCGGGCTGCGTTTCCTTCTGTCGAGACAACCAATTTGCTCTCGATTTGCCTGTCTTTCAAAAAATTGGCGATCGCTGGCGAGTTCGCGCCCATTGCGATAACCGAGTTTTCGTCACCGATCGATCGGCTGAAGCAATGCAAATTTTGTTTGACGAGTATATCAATCAACCTCAATATACCGACAAAATTTTGCTGACTTCCCGACAAATTCTCGTCATTGATAACTACCGCATCTTGCACGGACGGGCTGCCTATCAAGTGTTTGGCGATCGCAACGTGCGCCATCACCGCCGTCTTTGGGTCGCCAGCGATCGCCTCCCCATTTTCCAAAATTTCCAGGGGGAGGTCAAGATGAAACGCGCCTTTGAACCCTATCAAGCCTACCGGATCGTCACGAGTTTGGACGTTCCCGTTCCATATCCCATCTGTTGTGGAATTCCCCTCAACGACGAAGAACGGGAATGGTTGGTCTGCGCGGAAGGGGGATTTTAGGAACAGTCAGAAATCGCGATCGTGCCATCCGTCCGAACAGCATTACACAAATTGGCATCGGTTAGGTTCGCCCGGTTGAGATCGGCTTCGTAGAGATTGCTATTCTCAAGGTTTGCACCTTTTAAATTTGCCGCTTCTAGATCGGCGTGGCGTAGGTTGGCATTTTTGAAATTGGCGCGTTCTAAATTGGCTTCCGTGTCAAAATCGGCATTTTCGAGATTAGCATTCTCTAAATTCGCCCCGGACAAATTGACACCATCGAGGTTAGCGTGTTCTAAATAGGCCCCTTGTAAATTTGCATTTTCCAAATGGCAATGAGATAGATCGGCATCTTCTAAATAGGCATTTTTTAAGTTAGCATTTTTTAAGTTAGCACCTTCAAAATCCACATCTTTTAAGTACGCATCCTCAAAATTCGTGCCTTCGAGGTTGGCATCTTCCAAATTGGCATTTTTGATAGAGACTGCTGATAAATCTTCCCCCGACAGATCCACATTCTCTAAATTGCAAGCCGAACATTCGCGATCGCGTAACAAGTGTTGGCGATTTGACGCGATCGCCGCCTGACTGGAGGTAGAGAATACAACCCACCCCAAAAGTATTAATATTCCGAGTTTGAGGCTCAATTTTCTGCTTCCGTATGCCGATAGAACGAGCATATTAGTTACAATACCTATATTGACATCAAAAGTCAAGATTCGATCGAGGATATTCTGGATACAAGCCCTCAAACTTATTTGTGGACAATCAAAGCGAAGCATCCAAACAAGCCCCTGGCTTTAGACATGGGTTTGAAATTTTTAATTTTTAATTTTTAATTCCGCGAAGCGGTTGGCGGGATATTTGCGAGATAGTATGCTAAACTGCAATGGGAATGTTAAATTAGCCCCAGACCCATTCGCATCGATCGAACGTTATGACTTTTGTGTGGCTCGCTCTTGCCAGTGTTTTCGCTTGGTTTATCAGTATGCTGGCCGGTGGCGGTAGTTCTTTAGTTTTGATCCCCATTGTTGGCTTGTTGGTCGGGCCGGCTGCCATTCCTCCCATTATTACCATCAGTGGTATTTTAGGCAATACCGAACGCCTGTTTGCCTACTGGAGACACATCGACTGGAAAATTGTTTGGTGGGATTTACCCGGTGCGATTCTCGGTGCGTTCTTGGGGGCATTTACCCTCAGCCGTCTCAAGGTAGAATGGATTGGTATTCTAGTCGGCTTGTTTTTGATTGCATCGGCTGCCAGTTACTTTATCAAGCAAGAAAATAATCCATTTGCAGTCAAAGCGTGGTACTTTCTTCCGGCGGGTTTGATTTATGCGTTCCTGTCGGGTCTAGTGGGAAGTATGGGGCCGTTACTCGTTCCTTTTTATATTAACTACGGTTTGCAAAAAGAAGAATTGCTGGCGACGCAAGCCGTTAACCGAGTGGTCATTCATGGCATTAAAATTGTTGCCTATACTTTCTTGGGTGCGTTAACTCTACCTCACCTGAAATATGGCGTTCTCCTCGGCTTAGCGGCTTTTCCGGGAAATTGGCTCGGTCATTTAGTCTTGCAACGTATGAGCGAACAAACCTTCCGTCGCATTGTCATTTCTTTCGTTTTTTGTAGTGGCGTATATCTTTTATGGCAGCAAAAAAGTTTCATTTTCTAAATCCACATTAGGATGAAGTTAACTGGTGTAGAAACTCGGTTTCTCAACTACAGTCAGACAAAACTCGAAGTAACCATTCAGGGGGTAGAGTGGTATGCTAGTCTATCTGAATCCTGGTCACTGGTCGCCGATCGCTGAAATGCTCCCAACGCGATCGATAAATTGATGCAAGATCTGGCGTTGGGGCTCGCCAATGTCGATCGCCAAATCGTTATGGGTCATTCCCTCATTCCAATGCAGTTGTTTGTCCCCCGTCGCTGCATCGTAAAGTGTCTGACTCATAAAGCCAGGAACAACTTTATCTTCGGTTCCGTGAACGAACAAAATCGGCACGTCAATGGATGAGAGTTTACCAACAGAGTCGAAGCGATGGGTCAAAACAAGATCGAGGGGAACGAGTTTCGACCAACCTCGGTATACGGCCATATCTTTCATGGAACTAAATGACGCTTCAATGATTAAACCAGCCATTTTTGGATGTCGGGTCGCCAGTTCGATGGAAATTGCACCACCGAGGGAGTGACCGTAAACGACAATATTTTTGGGATCGATTCCTCGTCGATCGACTAAATATTTCCAAGCGGCTTCTGCATCGTCGTACACTCGTTCTTCGTTGGGAAAACGGCTGTGGCTGTATCCGTAACCGCGATAGTCGATGGCAAATACAGCATAGCCCATTTGATGCCATCGTTCAAAAATAGGAACGTTGACACCTAAATTGCCACCGTTGCCGTGAAAATGAAGAATTGTTATGGTAGAATGGGAGCGATCGTCGGGTTCGATCCACCAACCATGTACCTTTTCGGGGGTGTTTTCAAACGGAACTTCCAGCCAAACTTCTTCGTAGTCCAAACCGCGATCGCGCGGCGTTTCTTCCGTTGGTGCCCAGGGGACGAAAATAAGGCGGTTGTGATTGAACCGCAACCACGCGCACAGGAAAATATAGAGGCCGATCGCCCCAACTGCTAAAATGGCCCAGTCGCGCCCGAGAAATGACAGCACTGTTCTCGCCTCGATCGATCGTCACGGTTATTTTACGCGATCGCGAGTCGCCGCGCTACCCACTGTTACGGGCCGCGATCGCCTTGCCATATCGTCCCCAGCGCGAAACTGATACAATAGAGACTAAACTCAACTATCCGAATCGATTTGCAATGACATTTCAAGATTCTACCCCAACGAGCGATCGCATTTTTTCCAGCCTGGTTTACCTGTTACCCTTTTTCGACAGTCTCATTTTTGGCGCGTTCTTATTCAAACAATTTCATCTGGAAAACGTTTTTGTTATCCTACGCACCATTTACTACAGTCTCCCCTTGCAACCGTTTACCGGCCTGATTGTTTTCTTCCTGTTACTGTTTGCAGTGGTTCGCAATCAAAATATCAGCCGCTTTATCCGCTTCAACACCATGCAAGCCATCCTCATCGATTTAATCTTGATGCTGTGCGGTCTGATTTTAAGCGTACTGCGGCAATTGGTCAATCAAGTTGGGGTAAAGCAGACA
>CAKZKB010000416.1 GCA_937121005.1 uncultured cyanobacterium
GACCAAAAACTCATCTGTGTCTATCCGATTCATCTGTGGTTGCAGACTTCAAACCAACCTACATTGTATCGCGTTAAGAATTAATGAGACTTCCCAGAGTAGAAAGAGGAACGCGGGCAAAATATTGGCGACGAAATTCTTCTTCGCGAACGGCGGCAAAAAAGTTGGCAATGGCGCGTTCTCGCCCGTCAAGATCGCCCGGTGGGGCGCAGTAGCGCAGGTACAGTTGGCTGTCGGTTTCTGCCACTTCAAAGCCGACAGTTTTTAGGGCATTTAAGCCCTGCTGCAAGGTGCGATCGCTAATGTTTAGCCGTTGGCAAAGGCGATGGCGACTGACAGTTTCTTCAGTGCGACTCAGGTATTTTGCCATACCGACAAACTGCTGCCATACCGTTTCGGGAGAGAGGGATTGGGGTGGAGAATAACTGAGGGCAAGTTCGGTAATATCGCTGCTGTCAGCGTGTTGTTTGAGGGCGCTTCGCAGCCATTTTTGCAAGTCGTCCCAACTGGCAGGACATTCGGCGAGAACGGGAATATTTTGCTCTGCAAACTGGGGGCGATCGTCGGTTTCTCGCCAGTCTAATAGCTTGATTTTCGCGACTTCAGCCACCGAAAGGGGATCGTTTTGCCGCGATCGCACGGAAATCAAGCGCACTTCGTATTCTTTTTTATAGCTATTATAATCCAACTCGACAATGGCATCGCAGCGTCCCGTCGGCACTTCATCTTTATAGTGTCCCCACCAAATCCCCGGAAACCCGAATTGAGTCGAATTATCCCACAGATCGAACGTCGTGCGGATATATTTAAGTTTGTTACCTCGCGCATCGTAAATGCTTTTATGCCAAACATTCTCAAACCAACAATCTCGCACCAAAAGCAGGGGAACCGTGTTTCCCATTCCACAAGGTTCTAATCCTTTCAATTCCCGGAATAAACCTTTGTTCAATTCGGCAACGGTAACGGTTAAATCGGCTTGTATTGTCGTACCGAGAGACTGACCGCTATCTGCAAGTTTCTGATGCAAGGCGCGATCGACCGCTTCGGCAAATAAGGGTAAATTTGATACTGGCAAACTCAACCCGGCTGCAAACGGATGTCCGCCAAAACGATGCAGTAAATGAGACTGTTCTTTAACCAATTTGTAGAGGTCGATATTGTTGGTCGATCGCGCCGATCCTCTAGCCATAGGAATGCGATCGTCTGCCTCGGTTTCCACTGTATTAAACAAGATAACCGGACGGCCGTATTCCCGAGCAATTTGTCCGGCGACTAACCCTAAAACCCCCAATTGCCATTGCGGATCGCTAAGAATAATGACGCTATTAGTAGACAGATCCAATGTCTCCAATTTGCGCTTCACCAGTTCGGTGACATCTCGCTGCAAGGCTTGGCGGCGACTGTTGGCGAGTTCGGTTTCTTCTGCTAGTTCTTGGCAGCGTTTCTCGTCTTGACTGGTTAGCAGTTCGACGCAAAAGCTAGCGTCGCCGTGAATGCGGCTGACGGCGTTAATTCGCGGACCCAAACCAAAGGAAATGTCCGTAGGGCGATCGCCCGTTCGCTTGCACAGTTTTAATAATTTAGCAATCCCCGGACGGGTAGGATTTTGAAGTTGTTGTTCTAGGCGTTTAATGCCTTTTTGCGCTAAATAGCGGCAGTCGCCACTCAATTGCACCAGGTCGGAAATTAAGCCGATCGCCACCAGATCGAGCAAATTCTCTAACGGTTCTCCGGGAACATCGGGCAAGGTTTGGTATAAGGCTTCGACGAGTTTGTAAGCGACGGCAACACCAGACAGATGGTACAATGGATGGGTCGTCTCGAAGTAGCGAGGATTGATAATGGCGACGGCATCCGATCGCGTTTCGCTTAGGGTATGATGGTCGGTGACAATGGTATCGATGCCAAGTTGTTTGGCGGCTGCAATTTCGCTTAAGTTGGTGCTTCCCGTATCGCAAGTGACGATGAGATTCGTACCGCCAGCCGCCAGTTTTTCGATGCCGTTTGGGTTGAGTCCGTGCGATTCGCTAAAGCGGTTGGGGATGTAATAATTGAGGCGATCGCCGCGATGGAAAAATTGCCCCAACCCTTCCCACAATACCGCCGTCGCCGTAATTCCGTCGGCATCAAAGTCGCCCCAAATTGTCACCTTTTCTCCAGTCTCTCGGGCTTGCTGCAACCGAGACATGGCCTGCTCCATTTCTGTACCAAATTCAAACGGACTGGCAGGTTGGTAGCGGTTGGCATCTAAAAAACCGGGCAAGGTTTCGATGTCGCGAATTCCCCTTTGCCACAACAGCATTGCCAAATATCCCCCTGTCGCTTCGGGATAGAAGCGGCGAACCGCATCGATAAAGTCAGTCGGCGGTTCGGTGGCGGGTGGCAATTGCCACTGTTCTAACGGTTCTAGGGGACGATCGCTCATGCTTAATATTGTACTAGGTTTTGTTTTGTTTAACGCTTAACCACTGGAATAGCAATGGGGTTTGTGATTTTTTAGAAAAGGCGTTATATGAAATCCGGTTAATCAATGCTACAATCTGATACACCTAGGCGGGCGAAGCATTCAC
>CAKZKB010000417.1 GCA_937121005.1 uncultured cyanobacterium
TGCAAGTCTCGAACCCATCAATTCCCGGCATCATTACGTCGAGCAAAATTAAATTTGGCGGACTGTATTCCACTTGCTCGATCGCCTCTTCGCCGTCAGTGGCAACGGCGACGGTATAACCATTCGTTTTGAGTGCTTTTGACAGCACCGCAAGGTTAGTTGGGTTGTCATCGACAATTAAAATGGTGCTGTTGGCAATGTCTGTGTCAATCATGGCGGCTGGATATGCGAGAGGGACATAAGAGAACGATCGCGGTTTACGTGCGTATTTTTAAGAATGTTTCGATCGCTTTGAGAATTGGACTAAAAACTGAACGCGATCGGTAAAAGGAGCGTACTTTTTATTTTTCGTCTAAGTATCGCACTCCAAATATGGTATCTTACTCGGAGTGCGATCGTCAATTCAACTTTTACCATTGGACGATCTCCTCTGATGTTGGCTCGAAAATTAGCATTTTTATGTTATGATGGGCAATAATAGCTTAAATTGAATGACACCCGCGATCGCCAACAACTCTCCCTTTTAACCTAACCAAACTTCCATGCTGACCATCGCTTTACCTAAAGGTTCTCTCCTCGAAGATAGCATCCAACTCCTCAAAGATGTCGGTCTCGACTTCAGTGCGTTTTTGGAGTCGGGAAACCGCCAACTGCAAATTCTCGACCCGACGAATACCGCCAAAGGGTTGCTGGTTCGAGCTCAAGACGTACCCGTTTACGTGGAATACGGACAGGCCCAAATCGGCATTGTCGGTTACGATGTTTTACGAGAAAAAAGCCCTAACGTGGCCCATCTTGCCGATCTCAAATTTGGGGGTTGTCGCTTGTCGGTAGCGGTGAAAGATACCAGTCCATACCGTCGATCGCTCGATATTCCCCCTCACAGTCGCGTTGCGTCTAAATCCGTTCGTTGCGCCCGAGAACATTTTAACGCCTTAGATCTCCCGGTGGAAATTGTTCCCCTTTACGGTTCGGTGGAGTTGGGGCCAATTACGGGAATGTCCGAAGCGATCGTCGATTTGGTGTCCACTGGACGAACCCTGCGGGAAAATGGTTTAATTGAAATTGATGTCCTGTTTGAGAGCACGGCTCGTTTAGTGGCGCACCCTTTAAGCTATCGTATTGGTAGCGACGGGATTACTCAGTTGGTCGATCGACTGCGCGATCGCGTCAGTTGCTTCGCTTCAATTCAAAATTAAAAATTTTCTCTCCATTCGGAGTGTAGGTGGGTTTTCATACTTCAACCCAACGGTGTCCGATCGTCAACGGTCATAGAAACCCGGTTTCTGAAAGGATAAACTCGAATTTCATTTGGCGATCGGCGAGAAACCGGGTTTCTGAAAGTCAACCAGCATTCAAAGTTTCCGCGTTTATGGGGAAGTTTGCGATCGCGTCACTAACGTCCAACCTTCGGCGGTTCCCAACACGATCGCGGTTTCTGGGTGAGAGGAGGACTCGAGTAAAAAGTAGGTGTTATCATTGTTATGCCAATGCTTTTTAAATTCTTCGCCACTGGTGGTCGGAAGAACGAGACGATCGCTGTAAAAATTCAAAGACGGCCGGTGGCGGGGATAGGTGGTATAAACCACTTCCCCAGGAGGGACTTTTGCGACCAATTCGGCCACGGGTTTGACGGGGTAACTTTCGTTAAGTTCCCAGATCCAAACGTCGGAGTTGACAAACGAGAGCAGCGTCACGTACATTCCCCATAGGAGAACGGGAATAAACAAGCGATCGCGCTGCATTACCAATACCGTCACCAACGTCATGGTCATGGCGATCGTCCCCAGGGTGACACTAACTTCAATATTGCTACCCACAAAGGCGATCGTCCCCAACCAACCAACGACTGCGAGTTCGCCAAAAACGATCGTCCAGACTCGCGGATAGCGCGGCGATCGCGGTACGGATGCGGTATTATCGTCTTGATGCCAAACTTGGGCTAAATAGGCTCCCACCGCCAAGGCGATCGCTGGATAAACGGGTAAAATATACCAAGGTAACTTCGTCTGCATCGCCGAAATCGCTAGCAGATAGATCGCCAACCAGACTAAAATCAGTTTGCCCCAACTCCAGTTCCGATAGTTCCAAGCAAAGCGAACGCCCCAAGGTAATAATAGCAGCCACGGCCAGGCATATTTTAACAGTTCGAGTAGATAATACCAGGGCGGGCCGATGTTGGCATCGACCGCTTCCGAAAGGCGGCCGATCCCGCGATCGAGAAAGTGAAAGCGAAAAAATTCCTCTCCGTAATACCCCCCTTGGGCCGCGTACCATGCCACTGCTGGCAAAATTCCCAAGGTGACTCCAAAAGCAATATATTTAGAAGTTAGCAAGCGCGGCGTATCTAAGGCCACAAATAAGACCGCGATCGCCCCCAGTAACGCGACCAAAATGCCTTTAGTTAGGGCAATGGCTGACAGTGCCAACCCCACGCCCAAACCGTAGCGCAAATCTCGCCGCGATCGCAGTATACACCACAACAGCAGCAAAAAGAAACACAATACTGCCCCGTCGAGCATGGCCAGTCGCCCGTGACGAACGACGGGAATTGAGGTTAAATAAACTAGGGCCGCAAAAACCGCCGGAGTGCGGCGGTAAAATAATTCTCGCCCAATGGCGTATAATAGCGGTACGGATAGCGCCCCTAAAAATGCAGGAAACAGCCGCGTCGCCATTTCGCTCACACCCCAGATGTGGTAGCTTAAAGCAATTCCCCAGTGCACCAAAGGCGGTTTTTCTGGGTAAGGCGTACCGCCGAGGGTAGTGGGGTGCAACCAGTTCCCCGTCCGATAAATTTCTCTCGCTACTTGTGCCGCGATCCCTTCGTCCCAGTCCCGTAACGGTAGCGATCCCAGGTCGGCCCAGAATAAAATTATCGCACCGATGAGGAGGCCGAAGAACCAAAGTCCGTCAACGGGCCATGGGGTGCGATCGCGAGACTTGGGGACTCGTCCCCGGTGGAGGAAGTTGAGGCGAGACATAAAGGGGAAGGAACGACACTCTGGCGATGGACATTTGTTCTACGATCCTACAAGCGATCGCGGTTCTTTGGCAGGATCGAGACGGTTGCCGAGCGGCCGCCTTCGCATATAGACTGAGAACGATCGATATTGTCTGAAACAACGGTGACAAAATCAACAGCATGAGCGATCGACAGCATCAAATTCCCTCACAAACTTGGCAGCGTCCCCTCGGTTTAGGTTGGGAGGCTCCCTATACGGTACGCTATGCGAGTAACCTCGATGACGGGCCTTGGCACGGAATGCCGTTAGGGGGGTTTGGTGCGGGTTGTATCGGACGATCGCCGCGTGGCGAC
>CAKZKB010000418.1 GCA_937121005.1 uncultured cyanobacterium
ACAACTGGTTCACCCACTGCTGCTACTGTACTTCATCATTTTGAGAATTGCTATATCGAGAGCTTGTCGATAGTAGCACCGTGCCTCTTCATAGTCTCTAAATTCTTGTGCAATTATTCCAAGCTCATGGTAGACTTTAGCTTGTTCGTAGCGATCGTTGTATTCTATGTAGATATCAAGAGCTTGTTTGTGATAGCGCTGCGCCTCCTGATTCTTTCTCAACCGTTGAGAAACAACTCCTAAATCGTGGTAAGTCGATGCTTTCAAAAGGCAATCATCGTATTCTATGAAGATTTCAAGAGCCTGTTGGTAATAGACCTTTGCCTCTTCATATTTTCCCAGCCGTTGAGAAATTCTTCCTAACTGAAAGTGGATTTTTGCTTGAGAAAGATCGTCGTCGTGATCGATGTAGGAGTCTAGAGCCTGTTGGCAATAGAACTGTGCGGCCTCATACTCTCTCAAATCATAGGCAAGAATTCCCAAGTTATGGTAGATTGATGCTTGGGAAAGAGCATCGTTGTGCTGAGTATAAATATTAAAAGCCTGTTCATAGTAGTAGAGTGCCTCCTCGTATTCTCCCAACTCTCGAGCAATCTCTCCCAACTGATGGGAGGCGACCGCTAATACTGACCAAAGCCGATTGTCTGATATATCACTAAGTTGTTGTACAAAATTTATGGCTTTTTTGTAAGTTTCTCTTGCTTCCGAATACTGTTTTTCTTCTAGATAACAATATCCTAAGCGATCCAATGCAATAACCATTTGCCATCTGATGTGTTCTGTATGAATAGCATTGGGATAACTCATATAAGTATTATAAACTAATTGAGACAGCTTAAGCTGACTTTGAGTATCTTGATCTCGGAGAAAATATTGAAATAAGCAAGAGAAGGTATCAGCAGCCTCCTGCCTACCTAAACACATCTGCAAGGCACGATATAGATTTTCATACTCCCACTTACATAAAGTAAAACCAAATTCCCGTTTCTTCAAATCTTTGGATTTCATAAGATCTTGACAGACACTAGATAAGCTACTATAGTAACTCTTAAATGCCTGTTGCAACACCTCATTAAATACGATATCTTTATCATGCAGTTTTGTATTTAAAAAGTAAGGAAAGTTTGGCTGCATGACAAGCACTTCTTGGTTCTCGTCATCCATTGGTGATAGCATTCCCCAATTAATCGCTTCATCAATGGCACTATCAATCTCGCTGAAATTATAATCGGAAAATAAATTTAATTCTTGTAAATTTTTTATATAGATAGTAAGTGATGGACGAAAAATAAACCCACTAAACGGAGCCAAACACAACAATAACTCCTGCGCCGTCGGCGACAAATTGCTGTGAGAATACTCCACGCATTTGAGAATACTTTTCGTCTTCTCTTCATCTCCCGTATCCAAATCCACGTTCGCCGCTTCCAAGCCTTGCAAAATCTCTGTCGGCGTTTGCTGCTTCAAATTTGCAAGCACCACCTCCATCGCCAACGGATATCCCGCCAGCACCGCCATCAAGCGCTTAAAGTCACTATCCTTACGAATTGATTCTCGGCGATTTTCCGCCACGTTGCGCTCTAAAATCTTCTCTGACAGTGCCGATCGCGATTCGGTATCCAACCCTTTGAGGACATAACGATTGTCACCAAACGTTCCTTCGCGCAGCCACTCCTCCGCACTGCGAGAACCGAGAACGACCTTTGTTTTCCCACCAGAAAGCAACATCAGAAACTCGCGCACTTCGTTCCGTTCCAGTTCCGACAGCGTATTTTGAATCGCCAACTCCTGACCCGTCACCGACTCCAGATTATCCAGAATCAGAACGCAATTGTCAGCTTTCAATTTTGTCGCCAACTTCTGCACTCGCGCTGTCGGTTTCATGGCTTGAAAACGCGCTTGCTCGAATCGGTTGTAAAACTGCTTGCCAATTTCAAAGACAATTTGCTCTAAGTTCCACGCCTTCTCGTCGTAACCAAAGTAGAAAATATTTTCGGCAAAATGCGTCGTCTGCCACCATTCGCGCAAATAGTTAAGTAGCGTGGTTTTGCCCGTGCCTCCCATCCCTTGCAGCAACAAAATATTGTGTCGCAACAGGGCTTTCTCCACCTTCAAAATCTCCAAATCTCGCCCCACAAATCCGTATTGCGGCGACGGAAATCGATAGCGACTCGCTTGCGCTTCGTAATAGTCTTCCTCTTCTTGGGGCGTAAATTCGCGCAAATTGAGATCCAGTTTGCCACTGTAATAGGCAACGGGTAACAACCAATCATCTAAATCGATGGGTAAGTTGAAATAGGCGCGGCGTTCCTTGTTGTTGTAGAGTTCCCTGCGCCCTTGTCGCAGCGCTTCTATGGGCGATTTTCCTGCCGCCAACTCCTCATAAAATTTGCCCATCATTTGCCCCGAGGCTTGCGCCAATACCGAGTAGCGCATGGCGACGACGATTTGCATTCCCGCCGACATCAATTGCGCCCCCAAACTGTTGCGACGATCGTCCTTTTCTCCCAATTCTTGCCCCAACTGACAGGCATCCAAAATACAAATCGGGATCCGCTTTCCCGTCAGTAAGTTTGCCAATTCTGTCGCTTCGACGGGATCGGCTTTTCCCTTCGTTTCCCCTTCCAGAAATAAGAAGGCTTTCGTCCCGGCGTAGGGGGCAAGATCGGATCTTCCGTAGCGTTGTTTGAGAAGGAAGCGATCGCGCCTTTCCCCCGCTTGAATTTGCGAAAACGTCGCCACTCCCCCATGCGCGTCGAAGTGGACAATGTGATAAAATCCTTCTGGCTGACTGTCCAAATGGCGCTCTAAGGCTTCGTAAGTGCCCGGACGCAACAGGACAATATTAACAGGTAGGCGAGCATTTTTTAGGGCGGCAAACAACGGCCGCGATGTGGTACGATAGCCGATATCGTCATCTTCATTCGGTCGCGCCGTCACCAACAAAACGTTCACCGTCGGCGACTCGGGGGCTTCGGCGAAAACCGGGGCGCGATGCAAACTGCGTCGCAATACCATTCCTTCTACGGAAAACGGATGGGGCAATTCGGGATCTTTCATCGCCTCCCAATGCAGGGATTGAAATGCCGGATCGCCTTCAATTTCCAGGCAAATTTGACTCAAGTTGCCCCGCAGTTTATTATATTCGCTATAAAGGTTGCGATCGCCCAACACTTGCTCGAACAGCGACTGCCCGTAAGCGACGATCGCGCCTCTCACCCGTCTCGCCTTCACCGTATCGGTTGTTGGCGACTCCCACCACTTTTCAAAATACCACGCCAACTCCGCTTCGTCTTCATCTGCAAACGGATCGGTTAGGGCGATCGCCTGTGGCGAACTCCCATTGATACTCACAGAAGCATCAAATTCTTCTCGTTGGCGAATGGTGATGGTATTCATGTTCGATCGCGGTTCTTGCGGCTAAATAAAACTCCACTCGCCAAACAGTTGTTTTTGAAATCGTTTTACCTGGGCCAGTTGGATTTCCGAGTCGCAACTGTAGAGGTCGTTTAGTTTTTGGGTCATGGAAACGGCTCGTTTGGCGATCGCTTCTGCTAGATTAAAAACGACGATCGCGGCTGCACCATCTCCGGCCTGCAAGCGCGATTGTAACGTACTAAACGACATTACCAACACCCGCGCGGGCGTGACAGTTGCCACATTTGCGGAATTCGCCTCACCGCTAAAAAAACTGATTTCCCCCAATACCGTCGGGGCGACAATTTCAGACAGATCGCGATCGCCCTCTGGAGTCGTCAAAAATACGCGCACCCTGCCTTCTATGACGAAAAACAGGCGATTCGAGCGATATCCTTGTTTGAGTAGACTGCGGTTCGCTGCAATGTGACCCTGATGGCAACTGTTAACAAAATCCTCAATTTGGGTGGGACTAAGATGACGAAAGGCGAGCAGATCGGAGTAGTTCATCGCAGCAACTCGAGCTCGAGGCGATCTGGGCATTGCTTCTATTCTAAGCGATCGCCAGCAAAAATCCCCCTCGGCGATCGAGAGGGACATTGACTTGTACTTGCCGATCTAAAGAGCTCGAAAACCTACCAACTCGACTTAGTAACGCCGGGAAGCAAGCCTTCGTGAGCCATTTCGCGAATGGCGTGGCGAGACAGTCCGAAGTCGCGGTAAACGCCTCTGGGTCGTCCGGTGAGCCAGCAACGGTTCCGCAAGCGAGTCCGGGAACTGTTGCGGGGAAGCCGTTGGATCTGGCGGTGAATTTCCATTTTCTCGATCTGGGTTTCAGCCCGATCGAACTGCTCTTTGAGCGCTTGGCGCTTGGCGGCGTACTTGTCAACCAATTTTTGCCGATGCTTTTCGCGCTCGATAATTCCTTTTCTGGCCATAAATCTCGATCGTTTGCGAACGGTCTTTCATTCTATCACATCCAAAGCAACTTTAGAAGCGCTGGTTGATGAAAATGGTGCGGACTTCCCCGTTGCGGCGAATGGTGACGCGCTCGTTGCCCACGCTGACTAGCGTCCAGCCGCTCGCCCCAATGCGCTCGCCGATATAAATGCGGCGGGACACATCTTCAATGGTAAACAGGGCGGCCGATCGCTCGCCGAGTTCCAAAATGCCGATCAGTTCGTGGATCGGTTCCGGTTCCGGGGCCGGTGTCGCGGTGGCGGCCGACGGTTCTGGGGTCTCTTCCGGTTTGTCAGCTTGGGGCCGGGGCGGTGGCGTAGGGGGAACGGCAGTGGCGGCCGAAGGGGGAGGAGTGGGGGTGGGACGGGTCGGACGTTCCGTCGAGAGGCGCGGCGGCACGGGAGCGCCAATATTGGGAACCGAGACGTTGGGCGAGGGTTGGGGAGTGGGAGTGGCGGTGGGGGGGAGGGGAAGCGGGGGCGGTTGCAAGGCCGAAATCGAACCCGCTTCTAAGCTGGCGGCGATTTGACCTAACGAGGCCGCCATGGAGTCGAGGGAGGTGGGATCGATGGGAACGGTGAGGGTGGCTGGCGATCGCCCTCCCAGGGTCAGGGGAGTCTGGGGAACGGCGGGGGAAGTGGTGGCGACGGTTTCCGTAGGGGCGTTGTCGCGTTCGATGGTCTCGAGCGATCGCGCCATATAGTTGATAAACTCCGATCGCGCCTGCGCTTCGGGATCGATGGGGATCGCTTCGGCTTCGCTGGCGGGTTCTGCGTCGCTGGCGAACAGTTGCGAGAACGATCGCCCTTCGCTGCGACTCCAGACGGCTAGCCCCAAGGCGGCAGCCAAAAAGGTACAGGCGGCTCCTAACAAGAGGCGATCGAACAGTTGTCCGGCGCGATCGTCGCTGTCTTTGGCCTCGCCCGATCGCGGTTTGACGCTCTCGGGGGGCGGCGGGGCGACCTGGGGACGCACCACGATCTGGGGAATTTGCAGGGGTTTGAGGGAAACCGTCGG
>CAKZKB010000419.1 GCA_937121005.1 uncultured cyanobacterium
CGGTCGGCTACCGAGCGGACATTTCTCGGTCTCTCGCGAGCCCTAACTGCTACTGGAATTGTCTGCGTACCGTCGATCGAAACGCCATACCCCCAAACGTCGCTCTTGGTGGCGATTCGCACTCTTGTGGGTAGCCACGATCGCGGTTATCATCACCCTAGCCATTCCCACTATCGCAGCCGAAACCGAACCTGTCACCCTAGACGGGCGCGAGGTCTTTAAAGTTACCGATCTGCCCCAGTTTCCCGCCAGAGAGCGCGTCGAGTGGATCGAGTCTCAACTTGAGGAAGCTGTTGAGAGTGGCGATCCCGTTGATGTTGAAGTCCGCGATCGCGACGGGTTGCCCACGATATGGGTGAACGAAAGCTATTTGCTCACCGTCACTGAAGAAGATGTGGTCAGCGACTGGAGTACCCAGCGTCAGGCGCGATACTGGGCGCGGAAAATTCAAGAAACCCTCGATCGCGCCCGAGAAGAGCGCAGTGCAGACTTTATCAAGCGAATGTTGGTGCTGGCGGCTGCCGTGTTGGTGGCTGCGTTCGCGCTGCATATTGCGTTAGGGCGAGTGTGGCGGCAATTGTTAATCCCCCTCATCCACCAGCAGCGCAACCCTGGAGATATGGAAACTGCAACTGGGGCCAGAGTCAAGGAAGGGCTTTTGCACTTGACGTTAGCTGTAGTGCGCTTGGTGTTGTGGGTGACAACCTTATTTTATATTAGCAGTTTATTTCCGATCGCCCGTCGGTGGAGCTATCGCATTTTTGAGGTGGCGATCGCGTCTTTGACGGCTCCCGTGCTCACTGTCGGCCAGTCATCTTATTCTCTCATCGAACTGTTAATTCCGATCGCCATGTTGATTGGCGTGGTGCTGCTATCCAATACGCTGATCGATGTGTTGCGATCGCGGGTTCTCGATTTTACCAGTCTCGATCGCGGTGCGAAAGAAGCGATCGCGGTGATTAGTAAATATGCTTTTATTGTTATCGGTAGCATCGTCGTTTTGCAGTTGTGGGGACTCGATATCAGTTCCCTAACTATTCTCGCCAGCGCCCTCGGTGTCGGGATCGGTTTCGGTTTGCAAGATATCGCTAAAAATTTAGGAAGCGGATTGGTCTTGCTGTTCGAGCGTCCCATTCAGCCGGGAGATTTCATCGAAGTCGGCCAGCACACGGGAACGGTGGAGCGGATCGGGTCTCGCAGTACCACGATTCGCACTCTCGACCAAGTTTCAATTATCGTTCCCAACTCCCGATTTTTAGAAAATGAAGTTATCAACTGGAGTCACGATAACCCTGTTTCTCGGTTGCGCTTGCCTGTTGGTGTCGCTTACGGTTCCGATCTGCAACAAGTGAAAGCAGTTCTCCTCGATGCTGCTCGCAATCACGCCGATGTTTTAAAGGTTCCGCCCCCCAATGTTTTATTTATTGGCTTTGGCGATAGTTCTCTCGATTTCGAGTTGTTGGTTTGGTGTTCCGAACCCAGTCGCCAGTATTTTATTACCAGCGATCTTTATTTTGAAGTTGAGGCAGGGTTCAATCGTGTCGGTGTCGAAATTCCGTTTCCGCAACGGGATTTACACCTGCGATCGGGACAGTTTCCCATTGGTTTATCTCCCGAATTGGAGCAGTTGCTTTTGAGATTGTTTGGAAAAAATTAGGGAATTGGTTTTTGGGCTATTCTCCTACAGCTTGTCATGTTTCTGTCTCGAAAACGTCCGGCCAAATTTCGCGCACGGGTAATTCCCAACCGGGAAACAGTTCGGGAAGGGTGAGGGTATCGTTACTGTCTAAAATAACGCTTTCCTGCTGCGATCGATAAATGGTGACAGTTTCGAGATATTGCTCGTTGCTCGTTGCTCGTTGCTCATTGTTCGTTGAAATGATACGATTACGATCGCAAAAATCCCTCCAACGCCGTTACCAAACGTGGGGGCCAGCGCCGCACGGTTTCCACCCAATTAAGATCCTCGTAACGGCGATCGAGTCCGGCGACTGCAACCCAGTGACTTTGGGCCTCTCCAGCATTTCCGCGTTCCCAGAGGGCGGCGGCCAGGGCGGCCCGCATATCGGCATAATTGGGATACTGGCGTACCAATTTTCGCATGGCGGCGATCGCCCCTTCCTCGTCCCCAGTTTGGTATTGTGCTAAAGCGAGGTTAGCCCGCGCCACTGTCGAGTCAGGATCCAGGTCGATCGCCTTTTTGTAGTCCGCGATCGCTGCTTCCCACCGTCCGGCCCCAGCGTTAGCATTGCCCCGGTTGTTGTAGGCGGCCCCGTCTTCAGGTAAGCGGACAATGGCGTTATCGTAGGCCGCGATCGCCTCGTCCCTGCGTTGCAACCGTTCTAACGCAATTCCCCGGCCCAGGTAAGGATCGGCCGCCTCGGGCATCAGTTCGATGGCGCGGTTATAATCTTCTAGGGCGGCTTGCAGGTGATTTTGGGCCAGGCGGGTTCCGGCGCGGTTGCTGTAGGCGATCGCATTTTCTGGCAGGCGATCGAGAATTTCCGTCCAGTCGGTTTCGGCGGTGTTAAAGTTTCCTCGGGCGATCGCTTCAAAGGCTTGCTGCGCCAACTCTGGCAGCGATACCATTTGCGCCGAAACCGGAAACGCGATCGTTAAAGACGCGATCGCCGCTAGCACCCCCGCCAACACCATTCTACCGATCTTTCTAAATCCCATAAATTACGATTGCGGGTGCAGGTAAACAACGGAATGCCGCCAAATTAACGTCGGTTCGCCTTCGTCTTGCAGGCAAAAACAAGCTGCGTCTTGCCACAGCAGTTGTCCCGACAGTTTTTCTCCAGTCGTCAGTTGCACTTCGACGGTTTTTTTCTCTTTGATATAATTTTGCACCAGCCGAATGCTAGGCAAACCTGTATCGAATTCAGTAGCCATGTTTCAATGAGGTATGAGGTGTGAGGTACGAGTCCTTTTTTCTCTTTGGGGAACCCCAGATAACCGTCGCGATCGCGGTGAGTTTAGTTTACCATATCTAACGCGATCGCTGGGGAGTATGTCAAAATCAAGAATAGCCGCACGCTGACTTCCCCATGAATTTAGACGCACAAATCCGATCGCTCGTCGAAAATGCCCCCCAAGATGGCACAACCCCGCGCCTGGTGGAAGCCGTGGCCCCAGCAATGAAAGCCCTAGCCGGACAGTTGCGCCACGAACAATATTACGTGCTACAAAGTTCCCAGGGTCAGTGGCGAGTTACGGCACTTAGCAACCGCGATCGTCCCGATTTGGAAAAAACCGTCATTTATGCTTTTCCCTCCCTCCAAGACGCGCAAAACGCCGCTCGCAGCCCCGAAACATCCCCGGCGGTTGTCGCCGTTCCCCTCCCGGTGACGCATATTTTGTTTCAAATGATGGCATTTAAAACGGTCGATAGCCTAATTTTCTTTGAAACACCCGGTAATTTACAACAAGGCGCAGAAGTCCACAACGCCGACTTACAAAAATTGGTGAACGATTCCCTGGGGCAGTATTTCGATACTCGCACGAATCGCATTCCGCCGAATATGGCTTGATATCCGATCCGGTGAATAACCCCACAATTTTCTAGGGGCTAAGCATTCGGACAAGAACGTGAAGATTTCGTCATATAGGGGCAAACGGCGTTTGCCCATTTCCAAATGTAACGGGCGAACGCCGTTCGCCCCTACATCTGGTGTCCCATCTGTTGCATCAATTCTGGAAATTGGTATTACCCCCTGGGGGCGGACGATACTACAGCGATCGCGCCTGCACTGAAAACCCCGGCCAGGCGAGGATTTGAGGCGATCGCAAAAAAAAGTTTTCCCAACCCCTTGACACTTTTGTATTACGGCTGTAGTATAGAAACTGTGGCAAGCAAGAGAGCGGTTATCGCAACCGCAACTCACGAGTCCACCGAACCTTGACAACTGAATATCGATCGGGCATTTGACACAAGACAACCCAACGGACACGACTCAGATGGTTCTATTTTTCGTCCGACTGTTCGGCCGGTTTCTCCTTCACCAAGAGGTGGAAAAACTGCCGCCACAGTCTCACCGCGATCGCGTTTCTGATGACCTAGAACGCGACAACCATCGACCTATACCGACGCATTCCACGACCGAAATGACTCAGCGCATCGAACGAGATTACTCACTCGAGCGGCGTTTGTTCTTGTAGAAAATTGTAGCACGTAACCGCTAGCACTTTCTACAGGCGAATGCCTTACCGTCCCCCATTTGCAACCTAACCGGAGGTGCTAGCATGGTTCACGTTCGTTTTGAAGGGCGTTCCTACGACGTTACCGAACGCCAGATTCACATTAGCCGAGATGCGAGCGATCGCACGATTAAAAGCCGACTGGCGCAACATTTTGATGTCACCGAAAATCGCTTCGAGACTTACGTCGTCGATCGTCGTCCCAGTGGCGATATCATCGTCCGACCCGAAGCCGTTTACGGTTAAGTAAAATCCTTGTGGCGCACCCTCACCTAAAAAGCCTACATACGCTATTGGTAACACTGACGAAAGTTAGTTGTAGGTTCAAATCCTGCCCTCTCCGCTTCTGGAGAGGTGGCAAATTCCGGCTTTTTTAACTCGTGCGCCCTCCATTTTTTCCCTCGAACTTGAGTTGTCTTCCCGCATCCTAACAGCTAAAGCCTACATACTTTCCCAGTTACGATCTGGAAGGTTGTAGGTTACGCGCTTCGCGCACGCTTCGCGAGCGACTCCTACCATCCGCTTGTAATGCGGATGTAGCTCAATTGGATAGAGCGTTCAAAGTAAACTATGGCTTTAGCGACTCGTGCGGGAAGTTTTTGGAAGTTGCAAGTCCGTTTCGCGCCCCAATTTAGAAAGCCTACATACTAGCTCATTGGTAGAGCGATCGTCTCTAAAACGATTGGTAGTGAGTTCAACTCTCACGTATGAACCAACAGCTTTTTAGACTTGCGCGAGGCGGATTCGCTTCCACAACTCAATTGCAAATTTTCGGTTCTCCTCGTTCTCCTGGCTCTGCCAGGGAATGCTATTATCGAGGCTCTGCCTCGTGTATTCTGGAGGCAGAGCCTCCTCAGTTCGTTGCACCCCAGAGGAATGCAACGAGGTATCTCTCTAAACGAT
>CAKZKB010000420.1 GCA_937121005.1 uncultured cyanobacterium
TGTTGCTTCCCAGCTTTTTTAGCATGGACTATCACTATCGCGAAGCAACAGCCCTCGTCGAACAAGCAGACCAATTGGTGAACAATGCCACCAGTTTAGAGGATATCGATCTCGGAGCGCAAAAAGTCACCGCAGCCCAAGACCATCTCGATGAATTGCCCGTGTGGTTTCTCGGTTACTATCCCCAACGCTATTGTACTTTGTTTGAGTGCACTTGGCAATTTACCGTCGATGAATTCGAGCAATCTCGCAAGGCGATCGGGCGCTTAGAAGCGGTCGTCTTTCAAGAAAAAAATGCCCGCCAAGACCTCGAAGAAGCTGAAACGGCACTGGCAGAGGCCCGCCAACGCTACGAAACTGCACAGACGCAAGCCGATCGCGATCGGGCTTTATCGGACTGGCAAAATGCCCTCGATCGCCTCTCACAAATCTCTAACCAAACTTTAGCTGGACGCACGGCCCAAAGCAAACTCGAATCTGCCCGCCGCGATTTTCAGCAAATATCGGGAACCGCCGCCGCCAGCGAGCAAAATACCACCATGCTAGAGGCGGCCAAAGTGTTTGCATACGAGGCTTCAGTGGCATCGCAAGATCCCCCCCATAGCGCGACAGAATGGCAAGAAATTGTCGATCTCTGGCAGCAGGCGATCGATCGCCTAGAAGAGATTCCCAATACCGATCCGGGCTATTTAGACGCACAGCGCAAACTGGGAGAGTACCGACGCAAAATTGGCATTTCCCGCACGAACTTAGAAAACGAGCGAGTTTCTTCGCAAGCCTTAGAACGGGCCAAAGAGTTAGTCGCCCAATGGCAGGCGATCGCGTCCACAAATCCCACTAACCCAACTTTAGTCAGTCTTTTGCAGCGAATTTTAAACGAACTCGATAAGGTGCAGTCGGGAACGACAGCTACCGCAGAAGCGCAAACTTTACGACAGCAAGCTAACAGTGCTTTAGAACGGGTGCGATCGAGCAATCGGTGACCGTTTTAGGAGAGAATGAGGACTTGGGGGGATGGGGGGACAAGGGGACAAGGGTACAAGGGTACAAGGAGAAGGTGGGATTGGTATCTAGTGTCCAGTTAAATCCTTATACCCTCCCTAATCCCTAATACCTAATCCCTAATACCTCGAACCTCACACCTCATACCTCGTACCTCACCCCTAAAACCTAAAACCTAAAACCTAATACCTTAAAAAGGAGTGACATCATGGGACGCAAGGCCAAAATGCGGCAAGACCGCCGCGCAGTTTCAGAACTCGATCGCCTGGTACAAGAAGGGATCGAGTCGGGTAAAATTGAGGAGCTCGCCAATGGCGAACTGCGGTTCTTAGAAGAGAAGATAGCGAGGCAGGTTTTTAATCTTCTCAACCATAATGAAATGTTAATGTTTTTCTTTGTAGAAAACCATTTCGAGAGTTTTATGGACTTAATCCAGAAGATAAAAACCTTCGAGGAGGAAGAATCTACTTTACTGTAGCACGGACAACTGGTATTATTGCGATCGCAAAGAGCACGAATACAAGCCCCCGGAGTTCAACCAGAGGTATTGCTCATTGTTAATTGTTCATTGAAAAGACGAGAAATTGCCATGAATCGGCGAATGCAAGCGATCGCCTGGGGACT
>CAKZKB010000421.1 GCA_937121005.1 uncultured cyanobacterium
ATCCGCTCCAAGTAAGCCCGGAACGGCGCGATCCCGGTTCCGGTAGCAATCATAACGATGTTGGCATCTTCATCGTCGGGGAGCAACATTTCTTTGCCCACCGGGCCAGTAATCGCCACATCGGCCCCTTCGTCTAAATTGCACAAATGGCTCGAGCAAACTCCGTACACCGTCTCTCCAGTTTCGGGATGTTTGTACTCGAGTTGGCGCACGCACAAAGACACGGTGTTATCGTCGTTGTCGTCGCCGTGACGAGTGGACGCGATCGAGTAGAGACGCAGTTTGTGCGGTTTGCCTTTCTCGTCTTCTCCGGGGGGGATAATACCGATACTTTGACCTTCAAGATAGCGCAGGTCGCCCCCCGAAATATCGAATTTCAGGTGGCGCACCGTTCCCGATCCGCCTTCGGCCACCAACTCTCGGTTTTCCAAGCATTTCCCAATATAGGGTTTTTTAGGACGGTAAATGTTAACGGGAATATCTTTCTTTGCTTTCGGTTTTTTGGCTGGGGTTTTTGTCTCGTTCATGGGTTTACTTGGGGGTGCAGGTTTCACCGATTCCGCTTCGGGGTCGGCGTGGGAGGAAACCTTGCTGTTAGTAATTTCGGTCGCATCTTCGACGGGTCGGATGCTGACGATCTGCCCTCCCATGCGACTGATGCGCCGCATTTCGTCACCCATGCGGTTGTAGGGAACGGTGATAAAACTCGTCCCACTGGTGCGAACGGGATAGGTAGTGCGATCGCTCGATCGGCCGCCACCGATCCCGACCACTTCAAAAACAAAGGTGCGACTGCTTGACAGGGTAGTGCCAGCATCGATACCGCTCGGATTGTACATTCGTAATTTGTCTCCAGTACCCTAGTTCTGCGATGTCAGTTTTCCGGTGCGGCGGTGGCGTTCGCTAAAGTACGCGATCGCGCCGCAGCAGCGCGGACAACTGTACGATCTTCTATTGTACGGGCTGGAGGGCATCGACACAAAGGCTCCTCATCCGATAACATAGCGGCTGGCACCGCGTGCGACTGTTATTTAGATACCAAAATTGAGGAGAATTGTCAGATGGCGATCGCCAGCCATGGGATAATGTTAGCCCTGCTGTTTGTTTTTGCCGTGGCCCATAGCGGTTTGGCAGCCTTGCGGCCTTGGGGCGAGGCCCGGATTGGGGCCAGGGGCTATCGGGTTTTGTTTGCCCTCGTCAGCTTACCTTTAGCAGTAGCGACGATCGCCTACTTTATCCACCATCGCTACGATGGAGTACAGTTGTGGATGGTGCAGGGCGTTCCAGGAATCGAACCCCTAGTTTGGGGGCTATCGTTCGTGTCGTTTTTGTTCTTGTATCCGGCTACGTTCAATCTCTTGGAAATTGCCGCCATCGATAAGCCGGAGGTGCATTTGTACGAAACGGGGATCGTGCGCGTCTGTCGCCACCCGCAAATGGTGGGTCAGGTCATTTGGTGCGTGGCGCATACCCTGTGGATCGGCACGAGTTTTACCGTTGTCACTTCGATCGGCTTGATCCTACACCACATCTTCGGGGTTTGGCACGGGGATCGGCGCTGGCGATCGCGTTATGGCGACCAATTCGATAAACTGCGCGATCGCACCTCCATCGTCCCATTTTTAGCAATATGGCAAGGCAAACAAACGTTACAATGGCGAGAGTTCCTGCGCCCAGCGTACCTTGGTGTGGTAATTTTCGTCATCGCCCTGTGGCGAGCCCATCCCTGGTTAATTCAGTGGAGTCATCGCTTTATCTGAGATCCACTTGCCGCTACGATAGAAGTAATAGCAAAAAATCGAGGCCTTTCGATGCGTTCGATCGACGAACATAACTTTTCAACCGAAGTTTTAGAATCAACCGTTCCCGTTCTCGTGCACTTTTGGGCTCCCTGGTGCGGGCTGTGTCGCGCGATCGAGCCGTTATTGCGGGCTGTGGAGGCCGAAGCGGGCGATCGCCTCCAGATCGCTGGCATTAACGCCGTTCGCGCCCTCCAACTCGCCAGCCAGTACCAACTGACGGCCTTACCCACCCTGATCCTGTTCGATGGCGGCCGCGTCGCCTACCGCATTGACGGGTATTACGGACGCGACGATCTGCGCCTCGCCCTCAAAGATGTGGTGCGCCAAGTCGCTACGCTCCAATTCAAAATTCAAAATTCAAAATTCAAAATTAAGACCTCTGTCTAAAGTCTACCAGGCTTGCACTTAGGAAGCTGTCCGATCCTTTTCCCTAAATGGAGAGGTGTGTATCCACCGATCTGCTCGGTCAGTGCCAGTTGCGTCCGGCTATGTCCCTGCTGTCGAAGTAAGGCGCAACAAAAAAAGGGAGCGCGATCGCTCCCTGTCAAAATATTGCGATTCGATCGCGTCAGGGCGCGATCGGGTTCCTACGTCAAGTATTCGGCATCGGGGACATCGATCAAGGCATCTTGAACCATGCTCGTGTCGCTGGTTCCAAGAACCACGCCCACGTAGAACTCGCTGTTGGCACGAATGGCAACATCGTCAACGCCGTCGCCGTTGGCATCCATGACTTGGAGATCGATACTGAATTCGGACATTAAGGTGATGGCAATGCGATCGCCTTGCTCGAAGTCCATAATCCAGTCTGCCATGTCGGCCGAGGTGTTGTCGCCATCGGTTTCGGGACGGCATACGAAGTCGTCGTCGCCGTCGCCACCCATGAGCGAATCTTGGCCCATATCGCCGATGAGAACGTCGTCTCCATCTTCGCCCATGACCATATCATCGCCTTGGCCGCCGTAGCAAACGTCGTTTCCGTTGCCACCCATGACCATATCGTTGCCTTTGTTTCCGGCAATCACGTCGGTATCGTTACCGCCCATGACCATATCGTCGCCGTCTTCGCCCAGGCAAACATCGTTACCGTCACTGCCGTCGATTTCGTCGTTTCCACTGCCGCCAGTGGCCACGTCGTTATCTTCGGAACCCTCGATATCGTCATCGCCCTCAGAACCGACGATCGCGTCATCGTCATCGTTGTCGGGATCGTCGTCGCCCCGGTTCAACAAGGTGATGCTGGCTTTGGTGGTGATACTCCAAACCACGCTCAAATCGGTTTCGCTGTCGAGAAGCACGGATCCGGCCACTGCGCCTTCTCCGGTTACGTCGTCGCCACCGAGGAGTACGCCATCGTTTTCCATAATCTCGTCGATTTGGACTTCATCGAGGGGATCGAAGGCTTCGGCAGTTTCGTCGGGAATGGCCAGAATTTGGCCGTAGAGGTTGGCGATCTGGAAGCTCTCTTCAGGGGCATCGAAGCCGCCTTCAGTGGTTTCGCCACCGTCGGTGGAGAAGCCCACCAGTTCGATGGTGTAGGTTCGGCCATCGAGGGCGAAGGTTTCGGGGCTCAAACCACCCGTCGCAAAGCGGAGGCGATCGCCATCTTCAACCGGATCGCCCGTTTCGTTAGGGGTGTTGAGAATGTCGAACAGGAACTCAAAGGGCTCGGGATCGTTGTCCGTACCGTCAATATCAACAGACAACTCAAAACCGAAGTCGCCGTTGAAGTTGTTGTTGGTGGTTCCGTTGCGATAGAACAGTTGCCCCAGCTTGAAGGTTTCGCCGCCTTCGGTACCGAAGTCTACGCCGTCAAACTGGATCAGGTTGGTGAAACTATCGACGGGTTCGCCCCACTCGAAACGGTTGTTCGTACCGCCGTTGTCGTCGCTGGTTTCAAAAACAGAATCTTCGTCAGGAGAGACAGGCCCGGTAAATTCGCCGGAGGACTGACCGATAAACAGGCGATCGCTGCTGTCGCCACTGTCATCGCCGTCGTCCATGTCGTCGTCGCCACCGGACATGGTGTCGTCACCCGACCCACCCATCATGGTATCGTCAACTTCATCGCTGTCTTCTGCTTCCGCGACACCGGCCAGCTTGCCGCTTTGAGTGCGAACGCCGAAGTTCTGCTCTAAGAAGGCATCCAGGCTCAGATCGCCCGAACTCGAGGAGATGACGAACGATACGGATTGACCAGAGGTGATTTCTACGCCTGCATCGAAGGCTCGGGGAGAAATACTCGTTCCGCTTCCCGACATTCGGACGGTTCCGGCCGGGCCGAAGGTGCTGCCGGCCACGTCGCCCGTGACTTCCAAGCTATCGAGCAAGGAGTCGTCGTCAACGTTGAAGAAAACGGCTCGGATGTCTTGAGCGGCGTTGACCGTGACTTCAATGCCTTCGGCCGTTTCAGTCAGAGAAATCGTCGCTTCGGCGGTGGCTCCCACGAAGTTGGTGACGGTGAAGGTCAAACCGCCATCGCTGTCGCCACCCACGCCTGTGGTGACGGCCGGATCGGCATCGGTTCCTTCACTGGGGTCGATGATGTCACCGCCACCTGTCATGGTGTCCATCATGTCACCACCCGTGAGGGTGTCGGTGGTGTCGCCACCCGTCATGGTGTCGCCACCGCTCAGGGTGTCGG
>CAKZKB010000422.1 GCA_937121005.1 uncultured cyanobacterium
AGGCATAGCCAGCGGATTTACAGTCCGCCCCCATTAACCACTCGGGCACCGACCCTTCTATATCCAACGGTCTACTAGCATAACACAAGATTTTGACAAACGCGAGCCAGTGGCAAAATTTTTTTACGAGGGACGACGATCGCCCTCGAAGTGCCGATTTCCGGGCAGTTGGGGGCGCGATCGCCGGGGAAAATCGCTCTCGTCGTAAATTTCGCCGACCAATTCCTCGATTAAGTCCTCTAGAGTAATCAACCCGACCGTACCGCCATATTCGTCCACGACGATCGCCAAGTGCAAGCGCTGTTGCAGCATTTCCTCGAGTAAGTCGGCGATCCGCTTCGTCTCCGGGATATAGGCAGGTGGATCCATGGCGGTGGTGACGCGATCGTCTTCGATTTCCTCTTGTTTTAATGTCTCTAAGCGTTGCAAAGCACGCTTGAGGTGGATCACGCCAACAATGCGATCTTTGGATTCTTCCTGGACGGGAATGCGAGAATATCCCGTTTTCAAACACAGATCCACTAACTCTTTTAGGGTCGCTTCGTGGGAAATAGTTTGCATTTCGATGCGCGGTTTGACGACTTCTCGCGCTGTGAGGCGATCGAGCATTAACGCCTTGTGCATCAGTTGGTGTTCGAGCCAGTCGAGTTTCCCTTTCCCCCCCAATACTTCGATCATCAACTGCAAATCGGAGAGAGATTCGCTTTGCTGCGGCCCCTTTGGCTGTACCAGTTTGAGTGCTGTTTGCGTAATGTTTTCAAATAAAGCAATAATTCCAAAAACAGAAAGTAGCTGCGAGAGGACAAATATCGGACGCACCACTGCTAAAAAGATCGGCATGACGTGGTTGATGGCGACCGACTTCGGGACAATTTCGCCGAAGGTGAGCACTAAAAACGTCACGACAGCCGTAGCAATGCCGATCCCTTTACTTCCCAACCACAGGTTAAATAAATTGCTGGTAATAATCGCAGCAAAATTATTGACAAGCGTGTTGCCAACCAGTAAAGTAATAATAAATCGGGCGCGATTTTCGAGCAGCAGCTTAAACACTCGCGTCGGCTGGCTCGTATCGCGCAACAGCGATCGCAGTTTGATACTATCGAGAGCGGTAATGGCCGTTTCCGATCCTGCAAAAAACCCGGACAGTAACAGCATAACTGCCAGTACGGCCAAATCGAGCCGCACATCTCCGAGTAGCGGCCCGACATCAGCAACAGCGATAATTGGCATTACGGGATAGATTAAAAATTAAACTCCCGAGTACGCTGAGTGATAGGCGAACCAAATCAAGGCCGCGATCGCCCCTAAAATCAGAATGGCAGACACCGCGATTGCGCTTGGACTGTCGGCCCCTTTAAATTTCATAATGCCGCGATTGAGATCGGTCATATCAATTTTGGATTTTGGATTTTGGATTTTGGATTGACCCTTCGGCTACGCTAGGGCTTCGACCCGAGGGAAAGACATAGCGAACGGATTGTCTTGACTTGTGGCTACAATAAGAGAGCCACCTATACGGTACTATAGCAGAGCCGCGATCGGATTGCATCCCCTCGCCATCGCTGCAACTCATTATTGTTCATTGCTCATTGCTCGTTGACATGACCACGATCGCTATTTCTCACCTTGGTTGCGAAAAAAACCGCATCGACACCGAACATATGCTCGGTTTGCTGGCAAAATCGGGTTACGGTGTCGGTTCGGACGACGAACTGGCTGATTACGTCCTCGTCAATACCTGTAGCTTCATCGGCCCGGCTCGCGAGGAGTCGGTACGCACCCTGGTAGAATTGGCCGAGAAGGGTAAAAAAATTATCGTCACCGGCTGCATGGCTCAGCACTTCCCCGATGAGTTGCTAGCGGAGATCCCGGAAGCCTTGGCAGTGGTGGGGACGGGAGACTACCAGAATATTGTCAGTGTGGTGGATCGCGTCCAAAAAGGCGAGCGGGTCAAAGCCGTTTCGGCCGAACCCACCTACATTGCCGACGAAACCATCCCTCGCTATCGTACCACCACCGAAGGGGTGGCGTACTTAAGAATTGCTGAAGGCTGCGACTATCGCTGTGCGTTTTGCATCATTCCCAAACTGCGCGGAAACCAGCGATCGCGTTCCATCGAATCGATCGTCGCCGAAGCAAAGCAACTGGCAGAAGAAGGAGTCCGAGAAATCATTCTCATCTCCCAGATTACCACTAATTACGGCATCGATATCTACGGCAAGCCCAAACTGGCCGAATTGCTGCGAGAATTGGGTAAAGTGGACGTGCCTTGGATTCGGATGCACTACGCCTATCCGACGGGACTGACGGCTGAGGTTATCGAAGCCATCCGGGAAACGCCGAATGTTTTGCCTTATTTAGATCTGCCGTTGCAACACTCGCACCCAGGCATTTTACGGGCCATGAACCGTCCCTGGCAAGGTCGAGTCAACGACGAAATTATCGATCGCCTGAAATTGGCGTTACCCGATGCGGTTTTGCGAACCACGTTTATCGTCGGGTTCCCTGGCGAAACCGAGGAACATTTCCAGCATTTGCTCGATTTTGTGTCCCGTCACGAATTCGATCTCATGGGTGCGTTTACCTTTTCGCCTGAAGAGGGAACCCCTGCTTACGAGTTAGCGAACCAACTTTCGCAGGAGGTGATGGACGATCGCCGCCATCGTCTCATGGCGTTGCAGCAACCAATCTCGCTGAAGAAAAACCGCGCCCAAATCGGTAAAATTGTAGACGTTCTGGTTGAAGAAGAGAACCCCAAAACCGGGGAACTCGTAGGGCGATCGGCTCGCTTCTCTCCCGACGTAGATGGCTTGGTTTACGTCACCGGATCGGCCAGTTTGGGGTCGATGGTTCCAGTGAAAATTGTCGATGCGGATGTCTACGATCTTTATGGAGAAGTTGTTCTCTAACAGAATATTTCGTAGGTTGGCGAGAGGAACGATACCCTCAGAATTCTGAACTCTGAATTGGAGCGATAGCGACAGGTTGTTGGGTTTTCATACTTCAACCCAACCTACGCGATTCTACAGCTAAGTGACTGGACTCCGTTGCTCGTTGCTCGTTGCTCGTTGTTCGTTGATGCGTTGTCAAAGGGTTTTCATGCTTCAACCCAACCTACAGACATACTGGACTCCGTTGTTCGTTGATGCGTTGATGCGTTGATGCGTTGTGTAATGGTATAATTGCGGCACTTGCCACCCTCAAGTTGCCCATGCTCGACCTCAAAAGCGCCTTTTTTGCCTACGTTCTCATCGGCTTGCTGCTGCTGGCGGGTCGCTTCGTGCGCCAGAAGTTGCAAATTTTACGATCGCTGTATCTTCCCAGTTCCGTCGTCGCCGGAGTTTTGGCATTACTGTTGGGGCCGCAGGTGTTGGGGGCGATCGCGCCCGATAGCGCTCCAGGGGCGATGGGAGCCTTTTCCGAACCCGTTATCGAAGTCTGGAGACAGTCTCCCGGCGTATTTATCAATGTCGTTTTCGCCGCCTTATTTCTCGGCGAAACCCTCCCCAACCCCCGCGATATTTGGCAAAAAGCCGCCCCGCAAATTGCCTTCGGGCAAAGTTTGGCTTGGGGCCAATACGTCATCGGTTCCCTAGTCGCCATGACGATCTTGGTGCCCGTATTTGGAATGTCGCCCATTTCAGCCGCCCTGATCGAGATCGCCTTTGAAGGGGGACACGGGACGGCGGCGGGGATGTCGGGAACCCTGGCCGAGTTAGGCTTTCCCGACGGTGCAGATTTGGCAGTGGGTTTGGCAACAGTGGGCATTGTGGCTGGGATCGTGACGGGCACGCTGTTGGCGCAGTGGGGACGCAGCAAGGGATACATCACCAAAACGGTGGAAGCGGGAGTCGAACCGCAAGTGGGACACCAGTCTCCGGCCGATCGCGCTTTAGAAGCGGCTCGCGCTCGTTTGAATCGCGATTTGCTCGTCGATCCCCTCTCGCTCAATATCGGGTTTGTGGGAGCCGCGATCGCCCTTGGCTGGCTGATTTTGCAGGGGTTAGCAGGAATTGAAGCCCTCACTTGGGGACGAACGGGGTTCGTTCTAATTCCCTACGTGCCGTTGTTTCCCATGACGTTAATTGGGGGAATTCTCGTCCAAATTCTGCTCGTGCGTTTGGGGATCGATGCCCTCATCGATCGCCGTTTGATGGAGCGGATCGCGGGAGTCGCACTGGATGTGGTGGTGGTTTCGGCATTGGCGACGATTTCTTTACAAGTATTGGGGAGCAATTTTGCCGCCTTTTTAATTTTAGCGATCGTCGGGATTATTTGGAACGTGGCGGCGTTTTTGTGGTTGGCTCCCCGGATTTTACCGACCTATTGGTTCGAGCGCGGTATCGGCGATTTGGGGCAGTCTATGGGGGTGACAGCTACCGGAATATTGCTGTTGCGGATGGTCGATCCGGACAATCGATCGGGGGCGTTTGAAAGTTTTGCCTACAAGCAACTGTTTTTTGAACCTATCGTCGGCGGCGGTTTGTTTACGGCGGCGGCTCCCATTATGATTCACGAATTGGGAGTGGTTTCAGTGTTGGCACTCTCGGCGGTGTTGCTCGCTTTTTGGCTTGGGTTTGGCCTGTGGAATTACAAACGAGTGGCGCGATCGCGTCCGGTGTCCTAATCTCGAGCGATCGGGGGCGAGTTTTTAAGAATGTTTACTATTGCGCCATCTCCCCCAAGAATACGATATCATCGACTACAAACGTTGAAGAGGAACGCCACCATGGGTGAAGCCAAACGTCGCAAAGAAGCATTGGGAGAGGAGTACGGGAAGGATCCCTACATTTTGTCTTGGCTGCCAATTACAAAAACCCAAGCCGATCGCTTCGTAACTTTGACGACTCGCGCCTCTTGGGTGGGAATTGGCGCATTAGTCGTTATCTGGATTGCAGTGCGCTTTATCGGCCCCAGTTTGGGTTGGTGGACGGTGGAGTGAGGTTTTTCTGTCCCGTCTAAGGGTCAACGCCGTTGGCCCCTACGGGAAAAATTTTAGAGAAAAGGGGTTGCGCTTGGGGTTGACTTCGTGATATTCTATATTACAATGGGGATAGTAGCAGTTTCAAAATTTTTGCCACCACTTCCATTATATAAAATATACCATTAAAACGCACGGGAAAACCACAATACTTTACAAAAATTAAAAAACGTTTCTGATGCGATCGCGGTTTTCGGTTTTACTGACAACTTGACTGCGGCAAAGTAGCAGTTGTTGGCACTGGCGACACCAGAGCAATTTTACCATCTGGGGCGATCGTCCAGGTTGTGGCTTCGGTTAGCGTTTCTGTAGGGGCAAATGTACCTCGACTACGCTCGGTATACACCATTTGCCCGCGACGCTCTTCTGTCTCGTCTGCCGAGGAAGGGTCAACGCCGTTGACCCCTACAGGGACAATTTCGCCTAAATCTTCTAGGGTCATTTGTACTTCTAAATACTCGCGGGGATTTTCAGGAATACCGCCGTTGCCAGTGATGTAAAATTCGCTGTCTTCATAGGTGCGACAGTGGTCAAAGGCGATCGCCGAAGCGTCGATCGTCTCCGTTCGCAGTTCGTACAATCCCGATGTGCTATCGATGTCGGGCGTGTTAATTTCCACCACACCACTAAACTCCTCTCCTAAAGCAGAGGTTGCCGTAATGTCACTTTCGGGAGTTTGAAACAGACGAAATTCCGTTCCGAAAATACTCTCGGCATTGACGCGCACTCGTCCGCCAAAATTGGCTTCGGCGTTGGCAGTAATATCGCTATTTTCTAAGGCGACGAGCGTATTCGTCGAGATCGCAATGTTGCCTCCAGTGGCTTCTCCGCGAGCGTTAGTAGCAATTTCAGAGCCCTGGTGCAATTGCAGATCGGACACTTCTAACGTGATGTTTCCCCAATTTTCCAGATATCTTCCTCGGATTGTCCAAACGGTATCGATGCTTCTGTTAAGGTAAGATTACTACATAGTTCTTTCTTTAAACTTTCCCAGTGCATATCCTTAGCCTCCGAAGTAACAAATACTGTTACTCGATCGGGCTGAAAAAACTCACACAGGGCCTTGGCAACGTAAGGCGTTTCTATTTCTCGTTCCTGCCAAGTATAGCGAGTGGTTTGGTATTTTCCAGTTCCTAAAAAAGTTAAAAGCTGCACGATCTCTACTTCTCTCAACATTGTTATTGACATCATAACCAATATCCACCAAAAAGCCCCCGCGTGGGAGCGGGAGCTTAACAAGACTTAACAGCAAGCTGTGATTAGTCTAACGGCTTCATTGCCAGTACGGGTTCGGTGTCGCGAGCGATACCTTTCTCAAAGCCGCCAGCGGCCGCACGGGCGCGTCCGGCGTGCCACAAGTGGCCCACCAGGAAGAAGAAGCCCATGATGAAGTGGAACGCCGCCAACCAAGCGCGGGGGTTGACGTAGTTAAACCCGGAGTTGGGTTCGGTGATGATTCCACCCACAGAGTTGATGGAACCGTTGGGGGCGTGGGTCATGTACTCAGCCGCACGGCGAACTTGCCAGGGCTGAATATCATTTTTGAGCTTGTTGAGATCCAAGCCGTTGGGGCCGCGTAGGGGCTCCAACCAGGGGCCGCGGAAATCCCAGAAGCGCATGGTTTCGCCGCCGAAGATGATTTCTCCAGTGGGCGATCGCATCAAGTATTTACCCAAACCGGTCGGCCCTTGTGCCGAACCGATGTTCGCGCCCAGTTTTTGGTCGCGGGACAAGAACACGAACGATTGCGCTTGCGAGGCTTCAGCGTTCGTGGGGCCGTAAAATTCACTCGGATAAGCAGTGTTGTTAAACCAGACCATGGCCGCAGCCACAAAGCCCATCAGGGACAACGCGCCCAAGCTGTAGGACAGATAGGCTTCGCCCGACCAGATGAAGGCACGACGGGCCCAACCAAAGGGACGGGTGAGAATGTGCCAAACACCACCAGCGATGCAGATCAGGCCGACCCAAATGTGACCGCCGATGATATCTTCCATGTTGTCAACGCCGACAATCCAGCCGTCGCCACCAAAGGGAGACTCGACCAGATAACCGAAGATGACAGCCGGGTTGAGGGTGGGATTGTTGATAATCCGCACGTCCCCACCACCGGGAGCCCAGGTGTCGTAAACGCCACCAAAGAACATGGCTTTGAACACCAACAGCAACGCCCCGACTCCCAATAGAATCAGGTGGTAGCCGATGATGTTGGTCATTTGGTTTTTATCTTTCCAGTCGTACCCGAAGAAAGAAGAGTAGTCTTCGAGGACTTCCGGGCCGCGAACGGCGTGGTAGATACCGCCGAAGCCGAGAACGGCCGACGAGATTAAGTGGAGAACGCCGACAACAAAGTAGGGGAAGGTATCCACCACTTCACCACCGGGGCCAACTCCCCAACCCAGGGTCGCCAGGTGAGGAATTAAGATCAGACCTTGTTCGTACATGGGTTTGTCGGGCGTGAAGTGCGCGACTTCAAACAAGGTCATGGCTCCGGCCCAAAAGACGATCAGGCCGGCGTGGGCGACGTGAGCGCCCAACAGTTTACCAGAGAGTTCGGTGAGACGGGCATTACCCGCCCACCATGCGTAACCGGAGGATTCTTGATCCCTCCCGGTTCCCATTGCAGTCATATTCGCTGTGACCACGAATTGATACCTCCTCGGGGAACGTTAACGTTTTTGGGGCCATCCCAGTTGGAATGAAGTTGGAATCGACCCCATGTTTCTATTGCAGCAACGCGATCGCGGGTTTTGGAAATACCAAGCCCACAACCGATCTTACAGTGTTACAGGGCATTACCGCGAGGCAGAACCTCTTCGGGGAATTCAAACCCTTCGTGG
>CAKZKB010000423.1 GCA_937121005.1 uncultured cyanobacterium
CGCCCATGAGATCGAACTCGAAGCTACCCGTGGCCCAGTAGAGGCCCAGGAGTCCCAACAGCAAACCGAAGTCGCCGACGCGGTTGGTGACAAAGGCTTTTTGGCAAGCGTCGGCGGCGGTGGGGCGATCGTACCAAAACCCGATCAGCAGGTAGGAACACATCCCCACCAGTTCCCAGAAGATGTAGATCTGGACGAGGTTGGGGCTGAGGACGAGGCCCAGCATGGAAGACCCGAACAGGCTGAGATAGGCGTAGAACCGGACGTAACCGGGGTCGTGGGCCATGTAACCGTCGGTGTACACCATGACCAGGAAGGCGACGCTGGTGACGATGACCAACATCAGGCTGGTGAGGTGGTCGATGGTGTAGCCCATATTCAGGTGAAAGTCCCCGGCGGCCGCCCATTCAAAGGTTTGGGTGACGGCGGGGTGTCCCTGGAGTTGGCTCCACAGGAGGGCAAAGGAGAGTACCACGGCCGCACCCATGAGGGAGACGATGAGGGTGGCTGCGGGCCTCCGCAGGCGGCTGGTGGCACTACTGTAGGATATCAAGCCGGATCCGACGATAAATGCACCGACGAGGGGCAATACCGCGATTATCCAGGCGTACTGGTATAGAAACTCCATAGCGATCGCTTACCTTAACATTTCTTTACATCGATAGGCAAAACTGCCTATATTCTATACCCGTTCCCGCCACATGGCGATCGCTCTTTCAGATTCTCTTTGGGGTTGGGGGGGGGAAGCAGAACTGTAGCAGAGTGAAATGAGTTGTACCGATCGCGAATCCTGGAACCCTGATGTAGACTGGCTTCTGTCTGGGAGGATGGCACGGCTGAGTTCACTTTACTATACCATCGGAAATCTGCTACACTGGAATGACTGGAGATCTAAGATTGACATTTAGATTGTTACATTAGATGGAGATACTCCTAACATGAACCATGATTTACTTTTAATGCCAGCATTGCTAGAAGCGGTCGAAACCGAGTATTCGGAGAAGTCCACTGTAGAGGTGAACAAGCGCTCGTACACAGACACCCCATGGCAATGGTTAACAGATCGAGAACAAAAGGCAAGGGAATCCTCTGAGTTCAGCATTTTTGAAGATGAGTCTCTTCTCATCTCCGAGGATGAGTACCTAGAGGATGAGTACATAAACAATCTGATTGATAAACTAAAGGGAATCGCTCCAGGCCAGGAACAGTGGCGAGATTATCAGGAACTTGGAGTTGAGATATTTAATTACCTTTTTGTTCCCGATCTCCTGTATCAACCTTACGAGCAATGGTGTCTTGATGCTGATGGCATCTTTGATACCCCCTCTTCAAAACGACCAGATGCTATTTACCCAATCGTGTCCGATCGATTCATGCAGGGAAAATGGGAAAAACTTTTCAGTTCAGCCTGCTTATTTCTTGTTGTAGATTTTAAAAACCTGTGTGAACCACCTAAATCTAAAGAGGTTGAACAAGTAGCAAATTACTTATCAGACAAAGCAAGGCGAAAAATTGGATTACTTTGCTCTCGAGAAAAACCAAGTAAGTCAGCATTTCAAGCACGATATAATGTATGGGATAAGCAGGAGAATTTGGTGCTGTTCGTATCAGATGAAGATATCAAAGAGATGATTAAACTCCGGTACGATAAGCTCGATCCATCTATCGTTCTTACTAAGCAAATGTATCGGTTCCTCTCTAAATTATCCTGACTCAAAAGTGTTAGAGAAGAGTCTAAACTCATCTCATAGCATTTTTTAATTCGAGATAACGAAGCAGCGATCGCGTTTGCTTTCCCAACGGGTTCACTTGTGACGCGATCGCCTACTCCCCAAAAATTGCATCGAACAGCGATCGCTTGACTCTAAAATCGATCTTCTGTAAATCATCATACAACTGCTCTAAGCTGGTGACAGTTATTTGACGATCGTCTCTTAATTTCTTGACGATCGCCAACGTTCCTTTAACCTTTAACCCCAGGCGAATTGCTTCTTTTCTTGCAGCAAAATCGTCTAAAATAATATAATCCGTTTCCAATTCAATACCGAGAGCGATCGCTTCTGACTCTCCTTTCCCCAATCGCTGATTTAAGCCATTCGCTAACCCTGTCAACTGAATCGATCGCACCGTTAGTTTACCTGCGTCGATCTCGTTTTGGATCTCGCGAAAAGCATCATCAGTTTTAAAACCAATTTCCTCAGCAACGACTTTGGGTAAATAGAAATTGTCAGTAGCATTGAGAAAGCGATCGAGAAAGCCGAGTCGAGACAGAAAAATGAGGGGAGACGAGTTGAAAACAATTTTCACCATACTTACCAAGTTTTCTCTAGATCTACATCTCGATCGGTCAAATATGAAAATTCCAATCCCATCGAATCTAGCAATTCCAAGAAAACATCGGAATTGATTTCCATAATTTCTGCTGCTTTTTGTAAGCTAATCAGTCGAGAAAATAGTGCGCCGAGGACGAACAGAAATTTTTCCTTGCGATCGATGTCGTCAAACAGAGGAACCTCGGAAGCCACATTTTTCAGGACGCGATCGGTTGTCATCGTTTCAAAAATATGCAAATAAATATCATTTTAGCTTAAATTTTCTATAATGTCAAATATAAACTGCGATCGCGTTTGGGTCTGTGTATGCTAGAATAGGATAGCACAGCACCATGTGGAGTTAAGGTAATGGCGCGATCGCTCGACGAACTAACCAAAGAAGTGCTCGCTTTACCGAGTGCATCGAGAGCAATTTTAGCCGAAAAGCTAGTCGAAAGCCTAGAATTTGATGTTGATGAAGAAATTCAGTCAGCATGGCTCGATGAAGCTGAAAAGCGCATTGAGGAACTCCGAACAGGAAAAGTGCAGCCAATTCCTGGAGAGGAAGTGCTGGCTGAAGTTAGGGAAACTGCAAAACGGAACTGCGAAGAAATGCTAATGGAAAAACTATCTAAAACTGAAGCAGTTGTCTGGTCTCCCCAAACTGATTCTACAGGCGATCGAGCCTTATCAGAACGGTTAGAAGCGATACGCAAAGAAACCAAGGAATGACAGTTATGACTTCTCGACAAGTTACCATCGATATACCCGAATCAATTCTCCAAGCAGAACGCACCGATCCCGATCGCTTTGCTCGAGAACTGTGCGTTTTAGCCGCAGTCAAACTCTACGAACTCGATCGTCTGTCTTCAGGAAAAGCAGCCGAACTTGCCGGAATGTCGCGAGTGGAATTTTTAGAAAACTTGGAACGCTATCGAGTTTTTCCTCTAGAAGCAGAATTGCGAGAACTGGAGCGCGATCGTGCCTAAAGCTATCAGTAACACTTCGCCGTTATTATACTTGCATCGTATCAACGCGATCGATTGGTTAGCCGAACTCTTCGAGGAAATTTGGGTTCCGAGTGCAGTTGTTGAAGAATTACAAGAGGGGGAAAATAGAGGTTATAACGTTCCCCATCTCGATAACTATCCCAACCTCCAAATTGTTTCACCTCAAAACATTCCTGAAAACCTAGAAAATACCGATTTAGGATCGGGCGAACAAGCCGCGATCGCGCTAGCATTAGAAAATCGCGATCGAATTGTACTGCTTGACGATGCACTCGCAAGAACGACGGCTCGAAATTTTGGTTTAACGATCTGGGGAACACTCAAGATTTTGTTAGAAGCTAAAGATAAAGGCTTAATCGAACGCATCAAACCTTGTGTCGATCGCTTACAGAAATCGGGAATGTGGATCTCCAATGACATTCGTCAAAGAGTGCTAAACTTAGCAGGAGAATAGACGATCGCGTTTACATCCCCAACGGCTTCGCTTGTGAGGCGATCGTGGTTCGCAAGATCGGCTACAATGCTCGCTAGATAGCTAGGAAACGCTTATGTCCACCGTACCCGCCAAAGACGCTCGAGAGCAACTCGACGATCTCATCGAGAAAGTTACCACATCCGGTCAACCCGTGACGATCGCGGGGTCAACTCACAATGCTATCCTCATTTCCGAGCAAGATTGGTCTGGTATTCAAGAAACATTATACTTACTCTCAATTCCCGGAATGCGAGAATCGATCCGAGAAGGCTTAGTGACTCCCATCGAAGAATGCGATGAGGTGTTAGACTGGTGAGGTAAAAACTCGTCTATACCAAACAGGCTCGAAAAGATGCAAAGAAATTAGCAGCGAGCAACTTGAAAGAGAAAGCGCAAACACTTTTAGAAATTCTACAAGAGAATCCGTTTCAGACACCGCCACCTTATGAAAAGTTAGTTGGCGATCTCGAAGGAGCTTATTCTCGTCGCCTCAACGCTCAACATCGCCTCGTTTATCAAATTATAGAAAGCGATCGCACTATCAAAATTATCCGAATGTGGACGCATTACGAATAGGGGATCGCGTTTACTTCTCCAACGGCTTCACTCGTGACGCGATCGCTTCTGGCTCTCGGGTGCTACAATCGAGAACAACGCGATCGTATCACGACTATGCTCAAACCATCTACTGCGGTCTCTAGAGGTATCTCGGCAGGCTTGAGGTTAGGATTATTTTTCTTGCTGAGTTTTCTCCTGCTGGGATATCCGCCTTTGCTGAGCCTATTTTTGGGCACCGCAGGCGGCTATGCTATGGGTGTTATTGTCAGTTGGTGGCACGCGCAAGACGAACCTCAACCCCTAGAAGAAGCCCTTTCCGAGAGCATTGAAAATCTGCCGCACGTCAATGAAAAGCAGCAGTCGATCGTTGCTAAAATGCGCTTGGAAAGCCAACGGAAATCTCGCCGTCGCCGTCGTCGCCAGCAGCGATCGAGCAGTTTGTTAGGTTGGTTGTTAGGCAAAAGCGATCGCTTGTAAGATGTTTTTTATCCTTTCTAAACTCCTACCGCCTTTAGTCGCCCCTTTGGGGTTGATGTGCCTCGCCGCCATCGCTGCTTTAATATTGTTGTGGAAGCGTCCGCGATGGGCAGCGATCGTCCTCAGTTCGGGACTGGTCGTGCTACTATTAGCCAGTAGCGGCTGGACTTGTGCCGCATTGGTGCGATCGCTCGAAATGCGCCACGCGCCCCCAGGCGACATTCCCACCGCCGAAGCGATCGTCGTTTTAGGCGGCGCAACCCGATCGCAGCGATCGCCTCGCCCTTGGGTAGAAGTCAACGAAGCTGGCGATCGCGTCCTCTACGGTGCGAAACTGTACCGCGAAAACCGCGCCCCCCTGCTGATTTTATCCGGCGGGCGCGTCGAATGGTTGGGGGGTGGGGCTCCCGAATCCGAAGACATGGCGGAAATTGCCCGCAGCATGGGTGTCCCCAATTCTGCCATGCGCCAAGATCCCAGTTCGTTAAATACTTATCAAAATGCCACCAACGTCCGCGATATTTTAGAAACTGAAGGCATCCATCGCGTTTTACTCATCACGTCTGCCATTCATATGCCGCGATCGCTGCTAGTATTTCAACATCAAAACATCGAAGCTATTCCCGCCCCCACCGATTTTTTATTTGTCGAAGCCGACATTGATGCCATGTCGAGTAGTTGGCAAGCGATCGTTCTTAACTTATTTCCCAGTGCCGATCGTCTCGCCCTCACCACTCGCGCCCTCAAAGAGTATTTAGGCATTTTTGTCTATTGGTTGAAAGGGTGGTTGTAATCAGAATTTTCAGAATTAATGTAACAGATGAGAATATCGGGTAGGGGCGTTTGGCGTAGCCTGCGCGTAACGCTTTTTCTGGAAAATATTACAAAATTTTGGGTAACTATTCAGGTGTCCGATCGCGCCTCGGGTGTAGAAACCCGGTTTCTCAAAGGATAGACTCGAATTTTATCGGGAGATCGACCAGAAACCGGGTTTCTGACTTTGACCTGAATGCTTGCAACTTTGGATAATGTTAACATTCGATCGCACCTGCGATCGCATCGCTTCTCTATCGTGTTATTATCCCCTTGAATTGCGAGCGAGTCAACCCCATGCTACATATTAGCGGTCTCAACGTATTTTATGGCGAAAGCCACATCTTGCGCGATGTCGATTTAAGCGTCCCCGAGGGAAAAATGATTTGCCTGATCGGACGCAATGGTGTCGGGAAAACCACGCTGCTAAAAACCATTATGGGGTTGCTATCGCCGCGACGAGGTAGTATTGATTATAACGGACGATCGCTGCTCGATTTCTCCACCGACAAGCGCGTGCGCCTGGGCATCGGTTACGTTCCCCAAGGGCGAGAAATTATCCCCCGTTTAAGCGTTAAAGAAAACTTGCTGTTAGGTTGCGAAGCCCGCCCTCGGGGGCGCAAAGGAAACGAAACCGTTCCCGATGAAATATTCGAGCTTTTCCCGGTACTCAAAACCATGCTATCGCGCATGGGTGGCGATCTCAGTGGCGGGCAACAGCAACAACTCGCGATCGCCCGCGCATTGATGGGAAAACCCAAACTTTTGCTCCTCGACGAACCCACCGAAGGCATTCAACCCTCAATTATTCTCGAAATTGAAGCCGCCGTGCGTCGCATTATTGAAGCGACAGGAATTTCAGTTTTACTCGTCGAACAGCACCTCCATTTCGTGCGCCAAGCTGATTTTTATTATGCCATGCAAAAAGGCGGAATCGTCGCCTCTGGAGACACCTCGCAACTGAGTAACGAAGTGGTACAGAAGTTCTTGGCTGTGTAGGTTTGGGGAAGGGATAAGGGGACAAGGAGAGGGGGAGACAAGGGGACAAGGAGAAATTAATCTTCATCCTTCATCCTTTATACTTCATACTTAAATCCTTGTAACCTACCTAAAACCTAATCCCTAAAACCTAATCCCTAATCCCTAATTACATTGTTGCCAACGGGGTTGCAGGATGTCCCAAGCAGGAACCGTTTCTTCGACGGTGGTGCGAGGAATGGTACAATGGTAATCGCCACAACCGAAGGTTAAAATTTCGCCCGTCAGCCACCATTCGCTAATGGGGAAATATCCTCGAGTTCCTGCCGCGATCGCTTCTTGTGGCGTATTATCCCAACCGATACGCTGGTAAAATTGCAACCAAACTGACTCGGAATTGTCCGTTGTTGTCGATCGCGTAGCAGCAATGTCTTGCCAAATATCCCACTGAGTGCTAAACCCGTAGTGTCCGTCACTGTAAGCTGTCCACAGGCGATCGACATTTTCTAGAGTCGCACAAGGAAAGGGATCGAGTTCGGCTGTATTTTCGCCTCGAGGGTTTAAAATCTTCCAAGTGGCATGGCTCGCCGCTTGCCATTGTTGCTGCGCTAACAACCGCTCCAAATTGGCGATCGCGCCACTCGGAACCTGCGATCGCGCACTGGGTGCAATGGCGACGATCGCGAAAACGACAGCCAGTTTCCAGGCTTTCATATCTCTTTGCTCGACTTGCGATCGACAAGTGTTTTCGTTGCTATCGATCTCTGGTGACAATTTAGCATTTTTTTCAACGGCGATCGCGATCGCTCGAAGCATGATGGCAAACGCGGCATCGGCGGGTATAATGTACCTAGCCGCGATCGCTTTACCTGGAAAAGTCTGCAATGCTCTCCAGGTGGGATGTTGGTTCGCAAGAGGGGGGAACATCTTGACATGACTCGATACAATCCAGTATCCTAGCTAATGTCCTTAAGTATTGTGCAATTAGACAAAAGGTAAGGATTCAGGTATGCTAGGCTAAACGAGTATAGAAACCCTGTTTCTTGCTTATAGCCGGACAAAATCCAAATTTTTCCCTTCACCAAACCAGGGTTTCTCTGTGCCACCTGAATACTTACGACAAAAGTTGTCTGCAAAAAAATTATTGACCCCGAACCACCGCCGATGAAACTTTATTACTTTGATTTCAGAAAACGCTTTCGGGGAGGCAGCAATTTTGGCGACGACCTCAATGTCTGGCTTTGGGATCGCTTAGCGCCCGGACTTTTAGATGATGACGATCGAGTGGCATTTGTGGGCATTGGCACACTGCTCGATACCCAAAAACTTCCCCCGGAAAATGCCCAACATACCGTTATCTTTGGTTCGGGCGCGGGATACGGAGAAACGCCTACCATTGATGATTCTTGGACGATCTATTGCGTTCGCGGCCCGAGAACGGCAAAAGCCCTCGGAATCAGCAAAGATTTAGTGTTGACCGATGGAGGAATTTTAGCACGGCGAGCCTTCGATTTTCAAAATGTTCCTAAAACTCGCGAGTTTGCCTATATGCCTCACGTTTGGCGATCGTACTACGGCGGTGTCGGTTGGGAAGCCGTTTGTCGTCGTTTGGGATTTGGTTATATCGATGCGCGGTGGCCCGTCGAACGAGTCTTTCGCGAAATTGCGACGACCAAAACTTTACTGACTGAAGCCATGCACGGAGCCATTATTGGCGATGCGTTTCGCGTCCCTTGGATCCCCGCGCGATCGCATTCTAGCATTCCTCCTTTTAAATGGCACGATTGGTGCGAGTCGGTGGGGGTTGAATACCAACCGCACGACATTGTGGAATTGGTCGATCCCAAGCCCGAAACGGGGACGATCGCTCGCCTTCGCTACGAGGTAAAAAAGTCGATCGCGGCGGCACAATTGTACCGACTTGCCTATACGACTCAGCCGACATTGAGCGACGAGGGCAAAACAAAAGAACTCGAAGAACGCATGGCCCAAAAGTTAGAGCAACTGCGATCGGATGCAGCAGCCGGAAAATTCCGACTCGATTGATATGGAAAACAAGCAAACTATTTCCATTGTAGTCCACGATCTCTCTTCTGCGGCGATCGTCCGTGCTTTCTTGCTCTCTGAAGCCTTCGATCGCCTCAATTTTTCAGTCGAAATTGTCGGCTTTCAATGCGGAAACGCCCTCTACAGCGATCCGCCTCCCGGAATTTCGCTTAAACCGATTCCCCTTCCTTCTCAGTGGCAATGGTGGCAGGCAAAGCGAGAACTACTCGCCAATATTGAAGGCGACATTCTCTTAGCACTCAAGTTGCGCCCGCTCAGTTTTGGTTTGGGCCTGTTTCGCAAATATCGTCGTCACTGTCCGCTCATTTTAGATATTGACGATTGGGAACTCAGTTGGCACGATGGCGGTAATTATCGCTATCGTCCCACGCCAAAGCAGTTAGCCAGAGATATTTTAAAATCGAACGGGGCGCTACGCAATCCCAACCACCCATTTTACCTGCAACAAATCGAAAAATGGGTCAAATTTGCCGATGCGGTTACGGTTCACAATACCTTTTTACAGCAGCGTTTCGGCGGAACTTACGTCCCCAACGGCAAAGATACGGATCTGTTCGACCCAGAAAAATACGATCGCGCCGCTAGTCGCAAAAAATACGGTTTGGACGATTATTTCGTCTTAATGTTTCCCGGTGCGCCCCGTCCCTACAAAGGCGTAGAAGACATACTTGCAGCCCTCGATCGCCTCGAAGATCCGCGAATGCGCTTGGCGATCGTCGGGGGAAGTCCTTACGACAATTACGACGATTTGCTATCCCAAAAATGGGGACGCTGGCTGCTAAAATTGCCACGATCGCCCTACAATGCCATGCCAGAAATTGTCGCTGCGGCTGATGCGATCGTCGTCCCCCAACGGGACGTACCCGCCGCCAAAGCCCAGTTTCCCCTCAAAATTACTGACGGAATGGCCATGGCTAAACCCGTTCTTGCCACTCGCGTTGGCGACATTCCCGACATTCTTGGCGACACCGGGTACTTAGTAGATCCGGAGTCGCCCGCACAGCTTGCTGATGCCATTCGTGCCATTGCCAAAGACCCCGATCTAGCACGAGAACGGGGCCAAAAAGCGCGATCGCGTTGTCTCGATCGTTACAGCATTGCTGCTATGAGTACAGCACTAGCTAAGGTTATCGATACGGTTCAGTCGCAGGCCGAGAAAGGGAAAAGGTCTAACACCTAATCCCTAAAACCTAAAACCTAAAACCTAAAACCTAATTGCTGCTAAACACCATCAACGTATCGTCGGCTAAGAAATGATCCAGGTGATAGGCGCGTTCTTCGGTTTCGAGCAAGATTTTTTCGAGCAAGTAACGAGTGGCGCGATCGCCCACACTTTCGGCTTGCGATGCTTGAGAGCGCAAGAGTTTAATAATGCTTTGCTCGGCAGCTAAATCGGTTTCGACCATTTGCCGACAGGGGAACGCTCCGTCGCTTTCGGGCTCGAAACAGCAGAGTTCGGCCAGTTTGCCGAAGCTGGCTGCCGGAACGCCACCCAGTCCGTGCAGGCGTTCGGCGACATCGTGAACGTGCTCGCGCACGTCGTCGTAGCTCTCTTGGAAAAAGTTATGTAACTGATAGAACTGAATCCCTTCGACCACGAAGTGATGCTTTTCGTACTGAAGGTAAAGAGCTTGAAAACTGGCCAGCAGGGCGTTGAGACCTTCACAAACGGGAACGGTGACGGATTTATCGAGACCGATGGGGTTCTCAGCGATATCGCCAAAGGCTTGTCGGAGGGTTTGGGTAGTAGGCATGATGCTCCTTTTATCTATTGAATCGTGGCTCGCTTGCTTTTTTTAGTATAACACACTTATTGCAAATAGGTCAGATATTCTTAACTTTTTTTCAGATTGCCATGCTTATTGCGAATGTATCGCAAACAGGGCTGAGATCGCTTCAAATGGTGATAAAACAATCCCAATCGGAAAATTCCGCAAGCGATCGCGACATTTCCATCCTCCACAGACAGCGAACGCGATTCCGTCGCGATCGCTACGAGTAATTAGAAATCTTTCGCAAAACTTCCGAGTCTTCCTTGGCGGCCGATGTGTCAGCATCCCCCATGCGTCTCTTGGCCCCACTGGGTCGGGGGGAATGGGAAATCGAGAAGCCTCCCCCGCCAAAAACATCAATTTCGGGAACAATTCTGTCGATTTTCTTCTGCGTTTCTGGCCAGGTTATCCTACACTCGATGCGACGACGATCGTTTCTCGAATGCGATCGCGATCGCGGTTCCGGCGCACCAATCGGGTGTAAACTAAAAGAGCATCTGCACTCGAGCGGGAACGTGGCTCGATCGAGAAATTATCTTTTGCACTCGGGGTGAAAACATGAGCGCGATCGCTTGGAATTCGGTGTTAGTCGTTGACGACAACTACAGCAACATTTATGCGATTTCCGAATTCCTACAAGAATCGGGGTTTCAAGTCGTCTCGGCCGAAGATGGCGAACGCGGCATCGAACTGGCCGAAGAAACTCGTCCCGACATTATTTTACTCGATATTGTCTTACCCGGAATCGATGGTTTTGAAACCTGCAAGCGGCTCAAAGCAATTCCCCAGACCAAAGATATTCCGATTATTTTTACCACCAGCCTTACCAGCCCCGTCGATAAAATTAAAGGCTTAAATATGGGAGCCGTTGATTATCTGGCTAAACCGTTTCAGAAAGAAGAAGTTCTCGCCCGCATCAACATTCACTTACATTTAAGAAATCTCACCTTACAGTTGCAAGAACGCAACGAAAAGCTGGAAAAACTAACCGAAGAACTGGAAGAACGAGTGCGAGAGCGCACCGCAGAATTGTCGCGATCGCTGGCTCGTCTCCAACAAGCGCAAGTGCAACTCGTCCAAAGCGAAAAAATGTCGAGCTTGGGAGAAATGGTTGCCGGGATTGCTCACGAAATTAACAATCCCGTCGGCTTTGTCAACGGCAATTTAGATCTGTTACAAGAGCAGCTTCCGTCCTTAGTCAATCACCTGCGGCTCTATCGCAAAAACTTTCCCTATCCCGGTGAAGAAATCGATCTCGACGCAGAAGAAATTGAAGTCGAATATTTACTTGAAGATCTGCCCGACATCCTCAAATCCATGAGAGTCGGAGTCGATCGTATCGCCCAAATTAGCGTTTCCCTGAGAAACTTTTCCCGTCTCGATACCAACAGCAAAACCCTAGCGGATATCCATGCAGGCATTGACAGCACGTTAATGATCTTGCAGCATCGCCTTAAAGCCAACAAGCAGCGCCCCGCCATTAATATTATTAAAGACTATGGCGACTTGCCCGAAATCTACTGCTACGCCAGCATGATGAATCAAGTATTTATGAACCTGCTAGCGAATGCCATCGATGCTTTCGATTTAATGGGGGAAACTTGCCCCCCAGAACCGAGCGTTTGGATTAGTACGGATATTCTGGAAGGTTTCGGGATTGCTATTCGCTTTGCCGATAACGGTATGGGGATTCCCGAGCAGATTAAAAAACAGATTTTTCAACCCTTTGTCACCACCAAACCCACCGGGAAAGGGACGGGTTTGGGACTTTCGATCAGTCGCTCGATCGTGGTAGAAAAACACGGTGGCGGCTTAGAGTGCAATTCTCAACCGGGGGAAGGCACGGAATTTGAAATTAAAATTCCCTTGTTCGATCCCTCCAATTGCTGAATTTGGGATTTTAACGAGACGTGAGTTCGGCGAGTAAAGAATTACCCTCACCCCAAACCCCTCTCCCTGGGGAGAGGGGCTTCAAAAAGTAGCTTTTCTGTTGTTCCCTCTCGTAGCGTCCCTCTGGGGCGCTACGAACTGTGGAGGCTCCGCCTCCAGAATAACTGCAACCACAGATAAATAGGATAAACACGGATGAGTTTTTGGAAAAAATTGTATATCTCTCGAAGATGAATTAGGATATACACAGGTATCTCCTGGTGATATCTTACATGAGGCAGAGCCTCTAGAATAGCATTCCCTGGCAGAGCCAGGGAACGAGGGGACGGAAGGGGAATCTTTACCTGACGCTGAAGCTGGGGTTTAATCCGATATCGCCCCTTTGAGGCTGCGACAAAAAGCCTCAATACTGCGCAAGCCCTCTTCCGGCGTACCTTCAGACAATCGCTTCACGAACGCACTGCCCGAAATGACCGCATCTGCCCCCCAATTTGCCACTTGACGGGCGTGTTCCGGTTGGGAAATGCCAAACCCTACGCCGATGGGTTTGTCAGTGAGCGATCGCATTTTGTCGAGCAAATCTTTGACGCGCGAGTCGATGCCCGATCGCGCCCCCGTCACTCCCGTAACGCTGACTAAATAAATAAAACCCTGGGATTTTTCCGCGATCGCCGCAATGCGATCGTCCGGTGTCGTCGGGGCCACCAATAAAATCACCTCGATGCCATGTTTCTGCCCCAAGGTGACGACTTCTTCGGCTTCTTCTAAAGGCAGATCGGGAACCACCAGGCCGCTGGCCCCGGCCGCCGCAATTTGGGATAAAAACTTGTCGATCCCCCGGTTTAGGATCGGGTTGTAGTAAGTAAACAAAATGATGGGGGCCTGTAAATCGGGACTGACCCCCGACAGCATTTCTAACACCCCGTCGAGGCGCGTGCCCCGTTGCAACGCCCGCGTCGCCGCCGCTTGAATGGTGGGGCCGTCGGCCAGGGGATCGGAGTAGGGCACCCCCAACTCGATGATATCGGCTCCGGCACCATCGAGCACCCGCAACGCCCGCGCGGTGGTTTCGAGATCCGGGTCTCCGGCGGTGATAAAAGGAATCAAGGCGCGATCGCCGCCGCGACGCAACGCCTCCAAACAGTCTCGGATTTTCATCAATCTTCGGCCTCGGCTTCAATTTCGGCTTGCAGTTGCGCCCGTTGCTGGGGAGTCAGTTCTTGCCAGCGCCGTTCTAGAAAGGCTTCCTCGTAATCGTCGCGCTGGCGGTTGTAGGTCATATTTCCCGTGACGACGCGAAATAGGTACGTCGTCACCCAGCCCACCAAGCCGCCGACGAGAAGCACTTGGCTCCAGACTCCAGCGCTAAGATCGTCGAGTCCGATCGCTTGCAAGGCAAAGTAGGCCACTCCACCGGCCAAAAAAATGCCGATGCCAATGCCGATCGCATCAATGCGGCGCATTTAGACCTCGATTTCGCGCTTTTGGGGACGGAAATTGAGAAATGGCCCCAACAAAATCATGCCGGGGAAGAGCATGAAGACAAAGAAGTACATCAGCAACCGTTCGACGGAACTGGCGACGTACCAGCGTTTTTGCAGGTAGAAGTAGTTTGCCAACGGCAGCACCAACAGGTAGGCTCCGGTCAGGGCCAGGTAGAGCAGGGGGGCGAGGGGGAGGCTCTCGAAGGGCATCGTTTGCGAGTATGCGAGAATTGTCCTGTTTATTGTATCGCCTCTGGGGGACGGACGCGATCGCTTTGACAAAAAAGTTGCGCGATCGTCCCATTAGTGGTCAAATAGATAAACGGGCCGCAACGACTGCGGGGGCGTGGCGGAATGGTAGACGCTACGGACTTAAAATCCGTTGTCCCTCATACGGACGTGTGGGTTCGAGTCCCACCGCCCCCATCCGATAACAAGCTGCAACCGCCTTGTATGATGCTCTAACCACGATCGTTCCTTAAGTCATTATCCAATAGGGGAGCGCGGGCGATCGGGTTTGGATATCAAAACCTCGATCGCCCTCTTGTGTACGGATTCCTCGATCCAGGCAGGGTAAATTTCTGAACGATCGCGCTCCCGCGCCTCCGTGCCGAGAAGTGGTAGGATAAGAGAGACTAGCCGCCGTCTCGCGGCCTTCGTCGCACCTCGATCGCGCATCGTAGCTTCCTCAACCATGTTCAAGCAACTCTTTGGCGACCCCAACGACCGCAAACTAAAAAAATATCAGCCTCTCAAATCTGAGGTCAAACTATTTGAGGAGGAGATCCAGGCCCTCTCCGACGACGAATTGCGGGGAAAAACCGCCGAGTTCAAGCAAAAGCTAGAGAAAGCCACCTCCGACGAGGAAGAAAAGGACATCCTCGAGGAGATCTTACCCGAAGCCTTCGCCGTCGTCCGCGAAGCCTCCCGCCGCGTCTTGGGAATGCGCCATTTTGACGTACAGGTTGTCGGCGGTGCGGTACTGCACGAAGGGCAAATCGCCGAGATGAAAACCGGGGAAGGAAAAACCCTAGTCGCCACCTTGCCATCGTACCTGAACGCGCTGTCGGGGAAAGGCGTGCACGTGGTCACGGTGAACGATTATTTGGCCCGTCGCGACGCAGAATGGATGGGTCAAGTGCATCGCTTTTTGGGGTTGACGGTGGGACTGATCCAACAGGGAATGACTCCGGACGATCGCCGCAAAAATTACGGTTGCGACATTACCTACTGCACCAACTCCGAACTCGGTTTCGACTATTTGCGCGACAACATGGCCACCTCTATGGCTGATGTGGTGCAGCGTCCGTTCAATTTTTGCATTATCGACGAAGTGGACTCAGTTTTAATTGACGAGGCGCGCACGCCGTTGATTATTTCCGGTCAGGTGGAACGTCCCAGTCAAAAATATATTAAAGCAGCCGAAATTGCCGCGCAATTAGAAAAGGGCACGGAAGAAGATCCCGCCGACTACGAAGTGGATGAAAAAGCGCGTAACGTGCTTCTCTCGGACGAAGGGTTTGCCCGCGCAGAAGAGTTACTCGGTGTTGGAGATTTGTACGATCCAGAAGATCCTTGGGCGCACTATATTTCTAATGCTGTTAAGGCAAAAGAACTGTTTACCAAAGACGTAAACTACATGGTGCGTAACGACGAAATTGTAATCGTCGATGAATTTACTGGTCGGGTA
>CAKZKB010000424.1 GCA_937121005.1 uncultured cyanobacterium
CTTTGAGAAACCGGGTTTCTCAGCCTGTTGACGATCGGACACCTGAATAGTTACCTTCGCCCTTCCAGGTGCACCGCAGTGTAGCATTAATTAACCGGATTTCAGAAGATAGGTGGCTAAAATGCGATCGACCGTTTCGCGATCGCGTTTGGGAACCTCGATCGTCTCTTCGGTAGAAAATGCGGGAAATATTCTCGAGATAACAATCGTTAGGGTATCTTCTTGCCAGACGTAGCGATCGATCTTTTTCCAGGAGATGAAACGATTTAAATTGACAATACCGCCTTCGGTCAAGTGAATCGATAACCGTCGTTGGTGCAGTTGCAAAAGTAGACTCATCCACCAGATCGCAGAGCCAAACAAATAACTTTCGGTCGCACTTCTCGTACTCGCTGCATTGGCGAGTAACAAGTTAAATACTGCCAAACTCAGAATCATTAAAGCCGTCGATCGCGTCCTTTTCTTTTCACGATCGCTTTGCTCAATTTTGAACAGTATTATCCCGGTTTTGTGCCTGCGACGTAGCGGACTGGCAACGGACAGCAAAAGGCACGTATGAGCGACAAGAATAAGGAACATTACTACTTTTGCCGTTCGCTCCTCTTGCCATAGAAAATTCCAATTCCATCCGGTGTATTGAAACCCTATGGCTAGAATGACAACAATCGTCAGCCAATAGGCTAGAGAACACCAATTGGCTTGTTTCTCGTTGAGAGATAAAACGGACGATCGTCGTTCTTTTACCAGCAGATAACCCGCGAGAATATATGCCGAACAAACAGCAAGAACAAGGACAATTGCCGCTAGAATGGAGAGAACAATAAATAATTGCATGGCACTCGATCCTGTAAAATCTATGGAAGACGAACGCGATCGGCTAAAAGGCGATCGACAGTCGGTTTGTCCTGCGGTGGAACATCAAAAACTTGCTCGGTGGAAAACCAGGGAAACAGTCTAGAAATGACGATCGTCACCTTATCTTCTCGCCAGACATAGCGATCGACCTGTTTCCAGGGAGTCCAAAAAATCCAATAATAAATTCCGCCTTCTGTGAAGTAAACAGGCGCTCTTCCTTTCCAGAGCGATATCAATATATTAAACCAAAACGCGAGAGAATAGACAAGTCCGGGAAGCTGTTTGCTACCCAGTAGACTTATCGCTAAGTAAAATAAAGCCATAAACAGTTGGCCGATAATGTAAGATCGAGATCGATCTTTCTCTTGCTGACTGGGTTCGACTTGCAATATTTGAGATCCCATTTTATTCCTACCCGATAGTGCGCTAGCAACGTACAGGAAAAAACAGCCATAACCGATAGCAACAATCGCGAGCGCGAGCTTTTCCCAGGTTGCAGCGTCCCAATGAAATCCTATTTTTGAAATGCCAATACCGATAATAAAAGCGATCGCGATCCAGTAGGCGATCGCCAGCCAGTTCGAGCGTTTTTCTGCTGGTGTTAGTTCTGACGATGAAGACTGCGATCGAGGAGGAGAAGAATCGCGATTTTTACCATGAAAACTGTTGACCGCAGCGATTAACCCCACAGCTAGTGCGATGGGAACTCCAGCCAGAATGACGATCGCAATGAGAGCATTCATTTTGACGATAATGATAATGATTTAGGGGAAACATAGGTCGCTAAAATGCCATCGACCGTTTCCCGATCGTCATCGGGAACCGCGATCGTATGGGTCGTTGAAATCCCAGGAAAGGTTCTGGAAATGACAACAGTTAAATTTCTCCCCCGCCAAATATAGCGATCGATCTGTTCCCAGGGGATAAGCAATGTCAAGTAGGTTAAATGAGCGATCCCTTTATCTGTAAAACACACCTGTAACGGTTTTTGTCGCCAGAGAAAAAAGGCACTCACCGTCCAAGCAATAGATACCAAAATCGCCCAACGATCGATACCGAAGCCAGTGCTAAAAATAGGAAGGGAAATCGACAGCCAAAAGATAGCGATGGCGACAAAACCACCAATGGTGCGCCGCCACTCCCGAACTTGACGATCGCTGCACTCGAGTTTCCACAAGAGCGACCCCATCTTTCTTCCCCGCCGCGTCTCGACGAATAGCATCCCCGGCAAAGTTAACTGACCCCAGAAGAGGACGGCCGCGATCGCGTATGAAAGAACCGCCAGAAAAAACCGATCGATTGCGACTATGGCCGCAAAAGCCGCGATCGGCCAGTAGGCGAAAGCGATCGCGTTAGCGCGTTTCTGTTGGCGATCGAGTCCCGACGGCAACCGTCCCCGGCCCGGCACTGGAGTCCAAGTCAAAACTTTCAATCGCACCAACAACGCCACCATCCCCGCTAAAGGGAGCCCCATCAGCACCATCATAAAGGCAACGTACAAAACAAAATCAATAACTGCCCGCATCGCCGATCGCCCTGAAAATACGCCAACTCCCTCCAGTGTATGAATCCTCCCCACTCAACAGGCGCGGTGTGAGTGAGGTATCCACTCCCCGATCCTGTGAGGAAAAATCCCACAATGTCGAAAGTGTCACCGGGATTCGCGGCGTGCGAGCGGAACGTTTGTCCTCCCGCACCT
>CAKZKB010000425.1 GCA_937121005.1 uncultured cyanobacterium
TCCTCGAACAAGTCCCACACCCGGACGACATGGGGATGGGGGCGGGTGGCGAAGCGACGCACGCTGCTGGCAAACTGTTGCTGCAAGCGATCGAATTCAGGATGCGATCGCAGGCACTCGTCTAGGGTTTTGAGGATGACGGGACGCTCTAGGCGCAGGTGGCGGGCGCGATAGGTGGCTCCGAAACACCCCTGCCCCAACCGAGTCTCGATGGCGTACTGTCCCTGCTGCAAAACGGTTCCGGCTTGGAGGTTCATAAAACTCAATACAACAACTCCCTACTTAATCTATACGATATCGGGCTAAACTGTGGGGAGACAAGGGGAGGGGGAGACAAGGGGACAAGGAGAGGGGGAGATGGGGCGATGGGCAGAAAAGTTTACGGATTTATTAGGACAAAGCCTACCCTAAAACCTAAAACCTAATCCCTAAAACCTAATCCCTCGCACCTCGCACCTCGTACCTCACATCTCATTCTCTCATGCCTTCTCCGAACGAAACCACTTCTATTCCCACGCTAGAGAGTTTAGAGGCGATCGCCTATCTCGACGATCGCGGCCAAATTCCTGAAGACCCTTTAACTAAAAAAGTTGGCGTATATGCCATCTTCGACACCGATCGCAACCTGCAATACATCGGCTACTCTCGCGATATCTATGCTAGCTTAAAACAGCATCTCGTTCGTCGTCCCCAACAGTGCCATTGGCTTAAATTCAAAACCATCGATCGCCCCAGTCGCACCATTTTAGAAGAAATAAAATCAGCTTGGATTGCAGAAAATGGCACGACTCCGCCGGGAAACGACAGCGAGGAGAAATTGTGGACGGACGCGATCGACATCAAACCTTTACTGTCTCCCGCAGAACGAGAACGCTACGAAGCGGCTTTTGGTGACGAACTGGCCCAGTCCAAATTGTTAAAACAAAAGTGCCGAGACATCGAGGCCGAGATTTTAGCAGACTTAGAACGGCGAGGCGTGAAAATGTCGTTGCGCTTTAACCCCAAGTTAAAAGATAAAGGTTTGCTGGATCTTAAGTAAGTTTTTTCCTGTTTGGGAGCAAGATGCTCCCCTTCGACTAGGCGGTTCCCGAGCTTGTCGTTAGCGTAGCCTGTGCGTAGCACATAGGGTGGGGTTGGAATTTTTAATTTTTAATTTTTAATTCCGCGAAGTGGTTGACCGATCGCCCATCTGTGTATATCCTATTTATCTGGGGTTAAAAATACCCCAGTTCCTCGATCTCCCTATCCAATGACCCAAACTTACCGCATTACCCTGTTACCCGGAGATGGTATCGGCCCGGAAATTACCGCCGTCGCCAAAGATGTCCTCAACGCTGTCGGTTCGCAACTCGATCTCCAATTTGAGTTTAGCGAAGCCTTACTTGGCGGTGCAGCGATCGACGCGACAGGCAATCCTCTTCCCCATGAAACCTTAGAAAAATGCAAAAATAGCGATGCGGTTTTGCTAGCGGCGATCGGCGGACAAAAGTGGGATAACTTGCCCCGAGAACAGCGTCCCGAAACGGGTTTGTTGGGACTTCGGGCGGGGATGGAATTGTTTGCTAACCTGCGTCCGGCCACCATTTTACCGCAGTTGATCGGCGCTTCGACACTGAAGCGAGAAGTGGTCGAAGGCGTAGACATTATGGTGGTGCGCGAACTTACAGGCGGCATCTATTTTGGCAAACCGAAAGGCGTGTTTCCGACCGAAACCGGGGAAAAACGGGGTGTCAACACGATGGCTTATACGGAAGCAGAGGTCGATCGCATTGCCCGCGTGGCTTTTGAAATTGCCCGCAAGCGCGGTAAAAAAATCTGTTCGGTGGACAAAGCCAACGTCTTAGAAGTGTCGCAATTGTGGCGCGATCGCGTGATTGCGGTTTCTGCGGACTATTCAGACGTAGAACTGTCTCATTTATATGTGGATAACGCCGCCATGCAATTGGTACGCGCCCCCAAACAATTCGATACCATTGTCACCGGAAATCTGTTCGGCGACATTCTTTCTGATGCGGCAGCCATGCTCACGGGTAGTATTGGAATGTTACCGTCGGCGAGTTTGGGTGCGGAAGGCCCCGGTTTGTACGAACCCGTTCACGGTTCGGCCCCGGATATCGCCGGACAAGACAAAGCCAACCCCTTGGCGCAAGTCCTCAGTGCGGCGATGATGTTACGCTACGGATTAAATTTACCCGAAGCGGCCGATCGCATCGAAAAAGCAGTGACAGCGGTTCTCGATTCGGGCTATCGCACGGGTGATATTATGTCGGAAGGCATGACATTAGTGGGGTGCAAAAAAATGGGGGAAGTGTTGCTAGACACACTTTAGTAACGCCAGATGTAGAGACATTCTCTCGATCGCGATTATACCGCTCAACTCGTCCCAATCGCGATCGCGACCCTGCATAGAATTATAGAATTATTGTATCCAATTCTCGATGGCCACTCCGGCAACTCTCCGCATATCGGTATCGTTAGACACTAAAATTAAATGATTGACGATCGCAGTCGCAGCAATTAAAATATCTGCATCTTGTATCGGTCTTCCCCGACGCTTCAAGTCCGCATGAATTTCAGAGGCTTTTTCTACAACATCTAATTCGATCCATACTCCAAGACTAGGCTTCAGCCAGAAGTATTGTTCATTGCTCATTGCTCATTGTTCATTGAAATAACTCATTTTTTTACCCACCTTCTACCGCTTCATCAAACATACGGATTTGTTCTGGTGTTAGATCGTTTAGCATACCCGACACAGATTTGACAACCAAAATGCTTTCAATCCGATAGGTTAACTCTTCATCAGGGAGCGATTGGAGTTCTTCAGATGGAAAATCTCCAAAAAGGTTAATCATTTCTTGGATAGATTCTGCTTGGTTTAGACGATCGCGCAAAAAATCGCGATCGCGGAACAGAGTTTCCACAATATTGGCAATGCGAGTAGAATGAGCAGTTGTTAACGTCATACTGTCCTCCCAAACTATACACTGTAAGTAGTATAGCACAAATTCATTCTTATCGCCCCTGTACCGCTTCATCAAACATACGGATTTGTTCCGGTGTTAGATCGTTTAACATTCTCCTAGAGTATCCCCGATCGCATTCTGTTACCACCTGGAAAACAAGAGGTCGGAGACGAGACGCGATCGCCTCCGAACCTCCTCAATTAGCAACCTTCTTCTATCCTCGAAACGCTTCGTCAACTACTGTTTTATCCGGTGCAATTAACTGGACGTGCAACGGCATTTGTCCTACTGCATGAGTCGAACAACTCAAGCAGGGATCGAAGTTGCGAATGCCCGCTTCGACGCGATTGAGCATTCCTTCGGGGATTTCGTTGGTGTGAATGTAATGTTGGGCGATTTGTTTGATGGTTTTGTTCATCGCCAGGTTGTTTTGTCCGGTGGCGATGATGAGGTTGACTTTCTCAATTAAACCATCTTCATTCACTTTATAATGGTGGAACAACGTGCCGCGTGGGGCTTCGCTGACTCCCACTCCCTCGAGGACATTGATCTCGGCTTTAGACCGACAGCGATCGCTCATCAAATCCGGGTCGTCCATAAACCGTTCGATGCGTTCGATCGCAGCTAAAATCTCAATCAGTCGCGCGTAGTGATACATAAAAGAAGAAGTCGCACAGCGCCCGCCAGCGCGATCGCGGAACTCCTGCAATTCGCGATCGGCATCCGGTGTCCCCATGCGATCGCAGACATTCAAGCGAGCTAAGGGGCCGACGCGATACATTCCCTTATCGTAACCCAACGGTTTGTAGTAAGGGAACTTCAAATACGACCAGCCTTCAACTGCTTCGCCAATGAAGTCTTGATAGTCTTCTTCGCGCAAGCCATCGGCGACAATATTGCCCTGGCTATCGACAAAGCGAATCTGGCCGCCGTAGTGTTCCCAAGTGCCATCGGGAGCCACCAAACTCATAAACAGCGAGTCAAATTTGCCGAAGACATCGATCTCGGTTTTCAGTGTATCGTCGAGCAGTTTTTTGAACAGATCGATCGCGGTTTGAATGGTTTGGCGGGACTCGGGCAAGCGATCGACAATCCACTGACGACCCTCTTCAGAAAGGGGCGATCGAACCCCACCGGGAACCGCCCAGGCAGCGTGAATTTTTTTCGCCCCCAGGATTTCGATAATCGTCTGTCCGAACTGACGCAAACGAATCCCTGCCCGCGCCAAATCCGGATTGGCTTCGATTAAACCGAAGACATTTCGCGTCCCCGGATCGCTATCCCAACCGAGCAAGAAATCGGGACTGCTTAAATGAAAGAAACTCAAAGCGTGAGATTGGGTAATCTGTCCCAAATTCATCAATCGCCGCAGCTTTTCGCCCGCCGGAGGAACCTGAACGGCGAGAATTTTGTCTCCCGTTTTCGCCGCCGCTAACAGGTGACTGACAGGACAAATGCCACAAATGCGAGCGGTAATTCCCGCCATTTCAAACATGGGTCGTCCTTCACAGAACTTTTCAAATCCGCGAAATTCTACCACGTGAAAGCGTGCGTCATCTACATCTCCGGAGTCGTTGAGAAATAGAGAGATTTTGGCGTGCCCCTCAATGCGAGTTATGGGGTCGATAACAACGGTTTTAGTCATGTTGAGGTACGAAGGATGAGGTACTTGTAGGGGCTAGGCATTCGCGCAGGAAAATGGAGATTCTTGTTAACAGAAACATGGCGAATGCCTAGCCCAGTTTGAGGTGTGAGGTATTGGGACTGTAGGGGCTAGGCATTCGCGCAGGAAAATGGAGATTCTTGTTAACAGAAACATGGCGAATGCCTAGCCCAGTTTGAGGTGTGAGGTATTGGGACTGTAGGGGCTAGGCATTCGCACAGGAAAATGGAGATTGTTGTTAACAGAAACAGGGTGAATGCCTCGCCTATATCAAGGAATGGAGATGGTTGTCCCCCCTCGTTGCGTTCCTCTGGGACGCAACGAACTGTGGAGGCTCTGCCTCCAACAGGACGCGAGGCAGAGCCTCGATCGTCCCGTTCCCTGGCAGAGCCAGAGGAACGAGGAGAAACAGTACATTTGTTACCCGAATTTCAACATTTCCCGCCCTTCCATTAGGGGTTGTTCCCCTTTTAATAACGGCTCGATCGCCGCTTGAATGCGGGGTGCGGGAGGCGGACAACCGGGAATAAACAAATCGACTTGCACCAGTTCGTGAATGGGACTGACGCGATCGAGTAATTCGGGTACGATCCCCGGTTCGTGAGGAAGTTTCCGCGTTTCGTCTCCCAGTTCTAAGTAACAGCGTTTCAGCACGGGTTCGGCTCCGCCGAGCATATTTCGCATGGCGGGAACGTTAGCTGTCACCGCACAATCGCCAAAAGAAACCAGGAACTTCGTGCGCGCGCGGGCTTTATAAAGTAGTTCGCGATTTTCTTCGTTAGCAACTGCCCCTTCCACTAGACAGACATCAACACCTTCGGGGTATTCTTTAATATCCGACCCCACCGGACTGTAGACGATATCGGCAAATTTGGCCACTTCAAACAGCCATTCATCTAAGTCCAAAAAGGACATATGGCAGCCCGAACAGCCCGCTAGCCAGATGGTCGATAGTTTTACCTTGTCCATTGGTTTTCCTCTCGTGCGGTGACTAAAAATTCCAGTTTTTCGCGATCGCGTTCTTTTTCGGCAGTGGTGGTTCCCTTGCGGAAAATTGCCCCCGTCGGGCACGCATCGACGCATTTCCCGCAGGAGGTGCACGCATCGACTTCGCCCCAAGGTTGGTCTAAACCCGCAATAATTTTATCGTTCGGCCCGCGTCCGGCCACATCCCAAACGTGGGCTCCTTCGATTTCATCGCAAACGCGAACGCAACGGGTACACAAAATGCAACGATTGCGATCGATCCCGAAGCGATCGTGAGAAATATCCACGTCGCGATCGGGGAATTGATAGGCAAAACGAGTGTGGGTCATTCCCACCTCGATCGCCATATCTTGCAGTTCGCAATTTTCGTTAGCGACGCAGAACGCACAGACATGATTGCCTTCAGAAAATAGCATTTCTACTATCATGCGGCGATACTCGTCCAGTTGCGGTGTATGGGTCGTCACCTGCATTCCTTCGGCGACTTCCGTGACGCAAGCGGGCAACAACTTGGGAATTCCGGCAATTTCTACCAAACACAAACGACAGGCCCCCACATCGGAAACCCCATCTAAGTGACAGAGGGTAGGAATGCGAATCCCGGCTTCTTTGGCCGCATCGAGAACGGTTTTACCCGCCTCCACGGCCACATCGACATCGTTAATTTTCAGGGTGACAACTGACATAGTTGGATTAGGGGATTAGGGGATTGGGGGATTAGGGGTTTAGGGGGATGGGGAGAAATTAATATTTCATCCTTCCCACTTCATCCTTCATCCTTGAGACATGACGGGTTCGGGTTGCAATAACTCCAAATATTCGCTTTCAAAGTATTGCAAGGTGCTGAGTACCGGATTGGGGGCGCTTTGTCCTAACCCGCAAAGGCTAGTCACTTGCACCATCTGGCACAAATGTTTGAGGGTTTCGAGATCCCGTTGGGTGGCTTGTTTGTTCAGAAGTTTGCTGAGTAATTCGTACATTTGCACCGTGCCCGCCCGACAGGGAATGCACTTCCCGCAGGTTTCGTCGCAGCAAAATTCCATGTAGAATTGCGCCACTTCCACCATGCTGGTGGTGTCGTCCATGACCACCATGCCCCCCGATCCCATCATCGAACCGAGTGTTTTCAGGGAGTCGTAGTCTACGGGGGTATCGAGATACTCGGCGGGAATGCAGCCACCCGAGGGGCCGCCCGTTTGTACGGCTTTAACTTTGCCGCCGTCGGGAACGCCGCCACCCATCTCTTCGACAATTTCGCGGAGAGTAATCCCCATCGGCACTTCGATCAAGCCGTTGTTAGAAATTTTCCCGGTCAGGGAGAAGATTTTCGTGCCTTTGCTTTTCTCCGTCCCGATCGCGGCAAACCAATCGGCCCCTTTGTCGATAATGGTGGGAATATTGGCGAGGGTTTCGACATTGTTGATGCTGGTGGGACAGCCTCGCAACCCGGAAACCGCCGGATAGGGGGGGCGCGGTCGCGGGGTTCCCCGGCCGCCTTCCACTGAAGAGATCAGGGCCGTTTCTTCGCCGCAGACAAACGCCCCGGCCCCAACCCGAATATCGATGGTGAAATCGACGGGAGACCCGAAAATTTGCGCCCCTAACATTCCTTTGCGTTTGGCTTGGTTGATGGCTTTTTGCAGGCGGGAGATGGCTAGGGGATATTCGGCCCGCACGTAGATGTAGCCTTGGTTGGCACCGATCGCGTATCCGGCGATCGCCATCCCTTCTAGGACGCGGTGGGGGTCGCTTTCGAGGACGCTGCGATCCATAAACGCACCGGGATCGCCTTCGTCGGCGTTGCAGATGACGTATTTTTGGCCTTCGGGCATTTTGGCGACGGTGGCCCATTTCAGTCCGGTGGGATAGCCGGCCCCGCCGCGCCCCCGCAAGCCCGATCGCGTAATTTCTTGCACCACTTCTTCGGAAGTCATTTCGTAAATGGCGTGATGCAAGGCTTGATATCCGCCGACAGCCAAGTAGTCGTCGAGACTTTCGGGATCGATGCGGCCGCTGTGTTCGCGGACGATGGGGAACTGACGGGAAAAGAAGGGATGTTGGGGATCTCCCGCGATCGCCTCGGCATTTCCACCGCCGATCGTCCCCACGATCGAGGGGGCCTGTTCCGGGGTGACTTTGTAGTAGTGTTTCTTGGACTCGGGGCGATCGCGTTCTTCAAGTTCGACGATCGGCCCCTGACCGCAAAAGCCCATGCAGCCTACGCCGATCGCTTCGACGGTATCGCCGAAGCCCTGACTTTTGATGGCGGCGGTTAGTTGTTTTTTAACGTCCAAGGAGTCCGCCGCTTGGCAGCCAGTGGAGGTACAGCAGCGAATGCGGGTGGGTTTTTGGCCCTGGCGGGCCGCTTCAGCCAGTTCGAGGAGTTCGGTTCGTTCCATAGCAGTAGCAGTGTCCTAATTTATGTGTCGGCCTCGGCGGCGGCGTTTTGCCATTGTTCGACGCGATCGCACGCATCTTGGGGCGATTGCTGTCCGGCAACTTTGCCGTCGTAGACGATCGCGGGGGCGATGCCGCAGGCCCCGATACAACGGGCGGTGACGAGGGAAACTTGACCGTCGGCGGTGGTTTCGCCCGAAACGATCCCGGTTTGGGCTTCGAGGGCTTTTAATACGTCGCCGCCGCCTTTGACGTAGCAGGCGGTGCCCATGCAGATGACGCAGGTATGTTTGCCACCGGGTTTGAGGGAAAACAGGTGGTAGAAGGTGGCAACGCCGTAAACGCGGCTGAGGGGCAGTTTCAGGTTGCGGGCAACGTAGGCGAGTACGTCTTCTTCGAGGTAGCCGAAGGCTTCTTGGGCTTTGTGGAGAATTTCAACAAGCGCGTCTTGTTGGTATTGGTTGCGCTTCATGGTCACGTCGAGGGCTTTGAAGCGCTTGTCAACGACGGGTTTCTTGTCTGTTTTGGCGGGTGCGGTAGCAGGAGTCATACAATTTTAGATTTTAGATTTTGGATTTTGGATTTCGGATTGACCCCCTCGGATCGATCTACAGATATCGGGTCGGAGATCTCATCCATAGTCAGTCCCGGTCAGTTGCCGTTGGGTACGTTAGCGAGAGACGATCGATCGCAGAGGTTGAAGCTGAAAACGACACAGGTTACTGGGTACTTTAACAACAGCACGGTTGGAAAAATGCAACGAATGACTAAAGTAATATTGCTGTTGTTTTTAGGGGCGCGATCGCGCTGCGTCGCACTAGCTCTATTGTGCGGCGAAAAGGCGATAAAATCAACTCTATCTACGGAAATGATAACAAACTTTTCTTGTTAAGATAGTATAAAGAAAATAGCGTCAGTTCGTTAACAATTGTGAATTCTTTCGACGGTGCAAATTTGTCCTGTCCCATCCCCATCCAACAGTACCCCCACGTGCTTTTGGCCCATGGCGGCGGCGGGAAACTCATGCAGCAACTCATACAGCAGATGTTTTTACCCGTTTTGGGGTCGCCGGGGGCGGTGTTGCACGATGCGGCAACCCTGGCGGTGAAGGGCGATCGCATTGCCTTAACCACTGACTCCTACGTGGTACATCCCCTGTTTTTTCCCGGTGGCGATATCGGCACGATGGCTGTTTACGGTACGGTTAACGATTTGGCCATGGCGGGGGCAAAACCCCTCTATTTAACGGCGGGTTTTATCTTAGAAGAAGGTTTGCCCATGACCGTACTTTGGGATGTGGTGCGTGCGATGGGACGGGCGGCCGATCGCGCTGGCGTAAAAATCGTCACGGGAGATACAAAAGTCGTCGATCGCGGTAAAGGAGATGGTATATTTATTAACACGGCTGGCGTGGGAATTTTTGAGTTCGAGACTGATATTTCCCCGACCCGCATTCGCCCCGGAGATGCCATTCTCCTCAATGGCGACCTGGGACGGCACGGTATAGCAATTATGGCAGTGCGTGAAGGGTTGATGTTTGAAAGCGCGATCGAAAGCGATCTCGCCCCCTTAGCCGATACGGTTCTCGCCCTCCTGAAAGCCGGAATTGACGTGCGCTGTTTGCGCGATTTGACCCGAGGCGGTTTAGCCAGCGCCCTCAACGAAATCGCCACTGCTGCGGAAGTAGGAATTCATGTTGAAGAGGCCCGAATTTCCGTGCGAGAGGACGTACAGGGCGCTTGTGAAATTTTAGGATTCGATCCGATTTATTTAGCTAACGAAGGGCGATTTATTGCCTTCGTCCCGGAAGCAGAGGTCGATCGCGCCCTAGAAATAATGGGAGAAGGATCGCAACGCATTGGTACGGTTATCGAGAAGCGCACTCCTCCGGTAACAATGACCAGTCAAATTGGTTCGACACGGGCGATCGACCTATTAAGTGGGGAACAATTACCGCGAATTTGTTAGCGATCGTCGCGATCGCCATCAATAATGATATAATAATATGCAATCTGCTGGAGGAATTCATCATGCAAAGATTGAAGAGACTGATTTGTGCTGGTCTAATGTCAGTTCTTCTTGTCATCGCTAGTGGGGAAACTATCTTTGCTCAACCTAGCGGAACGCCAACTTATACGACCTTTAGCGATTGGTGCGCTAACAGAGAAACTCTATCTGTTGGCGATCGGGATACCGTCAGACTGCTGCTAGCTGAAGCCCACACGCAGGATTGCGATCGGGCCGAAGAGAGATTGATGAGTATCCGCAAACTCGAGCTCCGCAAGAAATATATCACCAATCTGGCTCCCATTGCCAGTTTAACTAATTTGACGGATCTCGACCTAACCTGCAATCAAATTGCCAGCATACAACCTTTAGAAAGTCTAACGAACTTAACACTTCTCGGTCTCGGAAATAACAAAATTTCCAATATTGCGCCGCTAGCGCATCTGACCGAGCTAACTATTCTCAGTCTTGGTTACACTTCGTATTCGTCAATCAGAGAACCTTTTAACTTTTTCTACACTCCCAAGACAGTCATCGATTACTGTCCCTACGGAAATCAAATTGAAAATATTGAACCCTTGTCTCATCTGAGCAACTTGACAGAGCTAAATCTACAAAGAAATTCAGTTTCTAACCTGGAACCGATTGCCGCTTTAACCCACTTGACAAAACTCGACCTCCATCGCAACCAAATCACTGATATTAAACCTCTAACTGGCTTGCCTGACCTAAGATATCTCGACATCGGGGGCAATGAAATTACAAATATTGCACCATTAGCAAACTTAACTAACTTGACAAACCTTGATTTATGGACAACCCCTATATCAGACATAGAACCTCTAGCTAATTTAACAAATTTGAGAAATCTGAAATTGATTGGAAACCGAATTTCAAATATCGAACCCCTGTCAGGTTTAACTAATCTGGTTAGCCTTTCCCTGCACGGGAATCAGATTGAGGACATCAACCCCCTTGCCAATTTGACTAACTTAAGGTGGCTGTCTCTGTGGGACAATCAAATTGAGGCTATTGCTCCCCTAGCTAATCTGACTAATTTAACAGAACTTCGATTAAGGGAAAATGAAATTTCAGATTTAGAGCCGTTATCAAATTTACACAGTTTGACAGCGCTCTATCTCGACTTCAATCAAGTTACTAACTTAGCGCCATTAACAAATTTGTTTCAACTAACAGAACTTGACCTCTATGGCAATCAAATTGTTAGTGTAGAGTCGCTATCGAATTTGACTAATTTGATAGTGCTTAATTTGGGTGACAATCAGATTGCAGATGCAAGCCCGTTGTCAAGTCTGACAAATTTACAATGGCTATATCTTGGAGAAAATCCACTCGATCCTCCTGTTTGTCCGGTACAGCCTGATAGGATTTGTAAGGGGATGCTTGGCAGGTACTAGGCAATTGAAGGGATCGTAACGCATTGGCACTGTCACCGAGAAGCGATCGCCTCCGGTAACAATGACGAGTCAAATTGGCTCAACGCGGGCGATCGACCTATTAAGTGGGGAACAATTACCCCGAATTTGTTAAAGCGATGTCAGTTTGACATTAAAATGGTAAATTGATGCCACCTCCCGGATCGAAACGTACCCCTAATTCTGTAGGACAATACGGTAAGCGTGCCGCCACCACCGGGCCAGCTTCATCGGCTTCTTCGATGATGCGAATGCGTTCTTCATTGCAAATCGCGATCAAGCGTTCTTCATTGGGAAGGCTGACTTCAAACCCGTTAAAAAATGCTCCGCTTAAAATGCGTACCAAGTCCTCAAAGTCGATGCGTTTGACCTCCAATTCGTCATCTTCAACGCTGACTTCTCGCAACTGGCCGACTTCGATTTTATCGCCGCTAGGGGGCTTGACATCGATCGCGCCTTCTAGTACCTTAAAAGTGCTATCGTCGTCGGCATCCATCACGTAAATCGTGCCGCTTACGTCGGCTTCAAAACCGCTCAAACAGCCATTAACCGGGCCGCTGGCGATTAGTTGTCCTTCGACAACTTCCACGCATTGACCGACAGTAACGACGGAATCTTTAGCCAACCGACCCACTGCTAAATCTTCCAGAAATACAATTCCGGCCCGCGCATCTTCGGTATGGATGTCTTCTCCGAAATTGGCAATTTGGTCGATCGTCGCTTTCGCTTCTTCGATAAATACTTCGTCGCCATCGAGGATTTCGACGATCGTCGCATTTGTAATTTGCGCGACGGCGGGAATTCGCGGTATTGCTAATGCCAGCACCAAGCACAAACTTGCGAGAAATGCTGTCAGCGATCGCCAGGAAGGGCGCTTGCGAAACCATTGCGAACTCATACAATTTAGCTCCTAATGTAACTATTCAGGTGTCCGATCGTTAATGGGCATAGAAATCGGGTTTCTGGCTTTGACCTGAATGCTTACCTCCTAATTTAAGACAAGTTTGAGATGGTAACGTTGCACCCTAAAGTATCGATCGCGCTCGATCGCTTATCCTTTGTATCCGGCGAGATGAGTGAGTTGTTTGAGGTTAGTGAGGTAAATTGCTTCCTCGCTGGCATCAATTTTAACCCAACCTTTGCCCTGCAACTTTTCGAGAATCTTTTGAGCGTCTTCGGTACTGACATCGGCAACATTGGCTAAGTCAGAGGGGTCAATGTTGTAGATTTGCGTTCCGCGATCGCTTTTTTCGCCGTAGTTTTCCGCTAAAGAAACCAAGCTGTAGGCAATTTTAACCGCCGGCGGACGATTTCGCAGTTGGAAGCGATAGTTGGTGAGTCGCAATCGCCGTACCATCAGTTGCAACATTTTATGATGCAACTGGGAATCTTTAAACATGGTTTGGATGAAGCGTTGTGCCGAAACGCTGAGTAATTGTACCCGCGATAGCGCGATCGCGTCGGACGATCGCGGCGACTCATCGAGAATGGCCATTTCCCCAAAGAAGTCTCCCCGTCCTAAAATGGCCAGGGTGACAGCGCGATCGCCATCGAGTCGCCGTACTTTTACCCACCCCGACAAGAGAAAGTAAACAGCATTGCCCCAAGCATCTTCCATCAAAATGGTACGATTGGGGGGATACTCGTGTTCGTCGGCAACGGAGAGCAGCCAGTCGAGGGTTTCGGGGTTGCTGGTGCTAAACAGAGGGAAAAGCTCGCTGAATGCTTCGGTGTCCATGCGATCGGCGGGTGACAGGTCTCGAACGGCTGCGCGGGGCAGGTTCTTCTACTTTAGAATAATGATAATGCTTTCGGTGGCACTCGGGGGAGCGATCGGCTCAAATTCTGCGAATAGTGCCAGTGGAGCGTACAATTATAACAAGGACAATTGTTCGTTAGGACGATCGTACCCCAAATGTTCCCAGGCGGCGGCGGTGACGACGCGACCGCGCGGGGTACGGTTGAGATAGCCAATTTGCAGTAAATAGGGTTCGCAAACTTCTTCTAGGGTTTGCGCGTCTTCCCCCATGGCGGCGGCTAAACTTTCCACACCGACGGGGCCACCGTTAAAGTTTTCGATGGCGATCGTCAGGAGTTTGCGATCTGTCCAGTCGAGACCCATGGGATCGACTTCAAATAATTCTAGCGCTTCTTTGGCCACGTTTTCGGTAATATTTCCCGAGGCTTTGACTTGCGCGTAGTCGCGAACTCGCTTTAACAAACGGTTAGCAATTCGGGGGGTGCCCCGCGATCGCCGGGCGATTTCGATCGCGCCTTCTGGGGTAAGGTCGATATTGAGAACTGTACCCGATCGCGTAATAATTTCGGTGAGTTCTTCGGGTTCGTAAAACCGCAGTCTTTGAATTAAACCGAAGCGATCGCGCAGTGGCGAACTCAAGGCCCCCATGCGGGTTGTTGCGCCAACTAATGTAAACGGTTGTAACTGAATGCTACGGGTTCTGGCACTGCTACCTTTGCCGATGGTAATATCGACGCGATAGTCTTCCATGGCCGGATATAAAATTTCTTCTGAGGTGCGAGTGAGGCGATGAATTTCATCGATAAACAGCACGTCGCCAGGTTTCAAATTGACCAGCAAACCGACAATATCGCGGGGACGTTCTAAGGCGGGGGCAGTGGTAATTTTGCAGTTGACGTTCATTTCTCCTGCTAAAATTAAGGCCATGGTGGTTTTTCCCAATCCCGGCGGGCCGTATAATAAGAGATGATCGAGGGATTCGTTTCTAGACTGGGCTGCTTGAATGGCAATTTCTAAGACTTGTTTGAGATCTTTTTGCCCGATATAATTTTCTAGGCGATCGGGTCGCAGAGTTTCTTCTTGTTGCGGGTTGGCTCGATCTTCTGTTGTTTCTTGCGATCGCAGCAACGAGGCAGGCGGTTCTTTTTCCGGCTGCGGTTGCGAGTTAGGATTGTGAGAAGAGACGATGGCCATTTGTCGCTGCGCTCCAATTAAAAATTAAAAATTAAAAAAGTTTTCCTGATGTAGAGTGTTGGTTGAGGTGAAGTCTGCAACCACAGATGAATAGGATAGATACAGATGGATAAGTTGGTCATCGCGTTACCGTGTGGGAAGATAAATTAGGATAAGGTGTTCGGTCATTCCGTGAGGTGGGCGATCCGAAAAACGCTTTTCAACGTATCAACGAACAACGATTAGGTACGAGGGGTGAGGTATGAGGTATGAGGTTCTAGGGATTAAGTTTTGACTGGTCACTGGTCACTGGTCACTGGTCATAAGCGTTCCTTGGCTGCGGCTTGGAAGACGGTGGTATAGTCTTGATATCCGCCAGGAAAAACCACGTTCAAAATTAGGGGATCTTCGGTATCTTTGGGATCGCCAGGCCCTTCTAAAACGATGGTGGTTTGGGTTTCGGGATCGGTGCCCAGTTTGAGGGGCTTGCGGTTTTTGACTTCGCCATCGCTACTGTCAATATAAACGACAATATTGCCTTTGTTAAAGGTTTTATCGATGTCTTGAATCAGTTGGAGAAAGTTGCGATCGCTACCACCACGACGCACCACCAAGCGATCGCCTTCCAGTTGCGCTGTACTGTTGACCGTATCGCCGACACCGATGATAATGGGCATAATTTCGGCATCGAAATTGTCAGCGACCAATTGTAACAATTCCGAGTGGGTTTTAGGGGCTTGACGAACGCTAAAGTCTTCGCCTAAAGGATAGGTTCCGGTACGATGGAAGTAGTAGCGATTGAGTAAGGCTAGTACGCCCGCTTCTTTGATCGCGCCGCGCAACATGAATTGAAAATCGGTGGTGCCGGAATCGCCTTCTTTGGCGGGACGCAAAATCTCTAAACCGCGATCGTTCCGTCCTAAATTGGGGGCGTAGTGGACGAAGAAAGAATCGTTTAAGCCTTGCGCGTTTGCCTCTGAAATCAATTCTTCGACCAGGGTTTGCAAGCGCTTTTGGAGGGCAGCATAAATATCGATGCGATCGCTCAATCGTTCGTAAAAGGCATTGAGATTGGCGGTAGGCGAGGCTTTGTTGTCGAGAACGGCAGATTGGATGCAGATTTCTAAGGTATTGCTGTCTAAGGCATTGGGATAGCGATCGAAGACTTGGCGAATAGCAGTTTCAATGCGCTTGGGAACCGTTTCTAAGAATGCTAACTCCGCATCGCTGACTCCAGGGTGGGAAACGCGACCGTAACGATCTTGCCACTGAACGCCTCCGGCAGCAAGTCCGGGTAAATACCAGCCTTCTGCTTTGACGATCGCCTCGTCTCCGGCTGCTTTTTCGATAATTTTGTTAACGCCGCGCTTACCAATGTGCTCGCCATTGGTTAAAACGTAAAAATGTCCGTCAAATGCGCCTGTCGCTTTCACGTAGTCGAGGGAAATGACGCGGGTTAAGGGATCTTTAACCAACCCCATGCACACGCCGTCGAGATCTTGAACGATGAGAATATTCTGTTCAGTGGCCAGAAGTTGGGCGAGTTTTTCGTGTTTCAGTGATAGTGGCGGTTCGTGGAGTAAAATATGATGGTCGTTCATGGTCGATGGAAGGCGGTCGGCGTTCTGATGTCATCGTACCACGATTTGAGATGCAGCCGCAACGAACATCGCACAGCTATATTTATTTGCACGGTTTGGCTTCCAGTCCGCGATCGACCAAGGCCCGATATTTAAGCGATCGCCTGCGCGATCGCGGTATCGATCTTATCGTTCCCGATCTCAACAATGGCGACTTTTCTCACCTTACCTTAACGCGCTGCATTCAACAGACGATCGCCCTTTTAGATGGTACGCCAACGACGTTAATCGGTTCGAGTTTGGGGGGTTTAACGGCAGCTTGGGTGGCGCAAAAACAGACTGCGGTTTGCAAGGTTATTTTGCTTGCACCTGCATTTAATTTTCTACAGCGTGGGTTACAAAATTTAGGAGAAGACGCGATCGCGGACTGGAAAACTTCAGGATATCGACAAGTTTATCACTACGGATCTCGACAGCAAGTTCCGTTACACTACGGCTTCGTTGAAGATTTGCAATGCTACGACGATCGCCATCTCGATCGCCCTGTCGATACGCTAATTTTGCATGGAATTGATGACGAAGTAATTCCCATAGCTGAAAGTCAAAACTTGGCGCGATCGCGGCCTTGGGTGCGACTTATCGAACTCCCTAGCGACCATGCGTTGGGGAATGTGTTGCCCGAAATTTGGCAAGCGATCGCTGCTGAAATTTTCCCGTAAGGACAGATTTGCGGAAACATTCAGGTAGGTTGGGTAATGCGTTCGCGTTCGTGATAATTTGGAAGTCGTTCTTCACTCTACCACTTCTAAACAATCCCTCTAGGCGCGATCGCTCAAACCTTTTGCTCTTGTTCGAGTTCGTCTAACAATCCCTCGCAAGCATCGGTTAAAATATCGATAACTCGGTTAAATCCCTGCGGGCCGCCGTAGTAGGGATCGGGAACGTCTTTAATGTCGTAGCGACGGCAAAAACTGCACATCAAGCGCACTTTGTCAAGATATTTCCCAGGGCGATCGAGACTTAAAATATCGTCGTAGTTCTCCCGATCCATGGCTAAAATTAGATCGAACTTCTCGAAGTCCGCCGGATCGAACTGACGCGCTTTCCCGAGTAGATCGATATCCAATATTTCCTTTGCCGCGATCGCCATGCGCGGATCGGGGGGACGACCGATGTGGTAGTCTGAAGTACCCGCCGAATCGCAAATGACGCGATCGCCCCAATTGCGTTTTTCGATGAGATAGTTGGTAATATTTTCTGCCGAGGGCGATCGACAGATGTTTCCCAAACAGACAAATAAAAGTTTGTAGGGCATTTTCTTGAAGGTATTAGGTTTTAGGGTAAGTTAAAGAAGGGAGCGAGATGCTCCCCACTTATCGAGTAGCGTTGTTGCGTTGCTCGTTGTTGCGTTGTTCGTTGAAATTACATTCCCGGCAAATTCAACCCTCCGGTCAGTTCTTCCATTTTCTCGCGCATGGTGGTGGTGGAATTGGTGTAGGCCGTTTTCATGGCCTCGGCCACCATTTCCGAAACCACTTCGGCTCCTTCCCCCATCGCGTCCGGGGAAATTTCGACGCGGCGGGGTTCTTGGTTGCCACTGAGGACGACTTTCACCAAGCCGCCGCCTGCGGTTCCTTCTACTTCCAACTCGTCGAGTTCTTCTTGTAGTTTTTTGGCTCCTTCTTGCACTTGCTGTGCTTTTTTGAAGGCATCGGCCAGTTCTTTCATTTTGCCCATGCCGAAGCCGAAGCCTTGTGGTTTTTTAGCCATGACGGTTCTGTAAAGTGAATAACTGCTAGGGTTGCACGTCTTTACTATTGTTACACCAGCATCGGTGTTTTGTCTGCGTCGGCTCAAACGCCGCCGAACTCGCCGAGTACCCTGACCTCGGGCTCGAGCCACAGCGACCAGCGATCGTGCACTGACTCGCGCACGTGAGCGATCAGCCGGAAAATGTCGCTAGCGGTGGCATTACCGCAGTTGAGGATAAAGTTGGCGTGGCGTTCGGCCACCATGGCCCCGCCGATGCGATAGCCTTTGAGCCCGGTACGTTCGATCAGCCAGCCGGCCGCTTGCGGGCCGGGGTTGCGAAACACGCTACCGCAACTGGGGCGATCGTAGGGTTGGGTGCGGTGTCGCCGTTCCAAATGGTCTTGGGTGGCGGCTTTGAGGGCATGACGATCGCCTCCCGGAACCAGATCGAAGGTGGCTTCGACCACCAAGCGATCGCCCCCTTGCAGATTGGAGGTGCGATATTGATAGTCTAGATCCTCGGGAACCAGCACTTCCATGGAGCCGTCCGAATTGATAACGCGAGCTTCGCGTAAGACATCGGCGGTTGAGGAGCGATGGGCCCCGGCATTCATTACCACTGCCCCGCCGACGGTTCCCGGAATGCCGACGGCCCATTCAAAACCGCTCGCTCCGGCTTCGGCGGCTTGCCATGCCAAGCGGGGGAGGGGTTCCCCGGCGGCGGCGGTGATACGTCCGGTGTCGCCATCAATGTGGGTGTAGCGCAGGTAGCGGGTGGAAATGGCCAGTCCGGGAAGGCCGCGATCGCTGACAAGCAAATTGGATCCGGCTCCCAACACCGTCACCGGCCAGCCTTCAGTGCGAGCCCGTTGCAACGTCAGTTGTAAATCTTCCAGGCTGCGCGGGGCCACGTACCACTCGGCCCGACCGCCGACGCGAAACGAGGTCAGTTTCGAGAGGGGGACTTGGGGGCGCAGGCTACAGGTCGGGGAAACGGCGACGAGCGTGGGGCGAGAGCGCGGCCCGCCAACAGTCTCGGTGAGGTAAGATAGAGCAGTCATGTCGCTACGCTCCAATTCAAAATTCAAAATTCAAAATTCACAATTTAGATCGCACATCTAACGCTAGGGGTGCGCCGGGCTGCTTCGCTGTGTTGTTCGATCGTTCGCCAATGAAATTTGAGGGTTGGTATCCATAATATTGCCCGTCAATTTTTGGGGTTGAGAGGTTGGAAGAGTGGAAAATCGAATTGCTGCCAGTCAGTCGCTTCGCTCCAATTCAAAATTCAGAATTCAGAGTTCGGAATTAAGAACTCCATGTCTAAAGCCAGGTGCTTGTACGGATGCTTGGCGTTGGTTTTCCACGAATAAATTCGGGGGCTTGTATCCATGATATTCTCGGTCAGAATAGTTAAGAGGCGATGGAATCGATCGCGTTCTCGTCATGGTAAGCGACGAGATCGGGAACCAGAGAGTTGAGATTTCCGGCCCCCAAAAAGAGGACGAAATCGCCAGGACGTAAGTTTTGCCGCAACCAGGCGGCGGTATCGGCCAGCGTCGGACAGTAGGAGACGTGGCTGTGGTGTTTCGCGATCCGATCGCGGACTTTTTCCCCTGTTATACCGCACTTGTTCGCTTCTCCGGCACTATAAATATCGGTGAGTACCACGCGATCGGCATCGGCGAAGCATTGAGAAAACTCGTCTAAAAAGGCGGCGGTGCGGCTGTAGCGGTGCGGTTGGAAGACAGCCACGACCCGCCGCGATCGCGCTTGCAGGCGGGCGGCGGCGAGGGTGACGCTAATTTCGCTCGGGTGGTGGGCGTAGTCGTCGATGAAGGTGATGTTGTTGGCTTCTCCGCGAAGCTCGAAGCGGCGGCGAGCTCCGGTAAACTCTTTTAAGGCGGCGGCGATCGTCTCGAAGTCTAACCCTAACAAGCGACCGACGGCGACAACGGCCAGGGCGTTACTGAGGTTGTGCTGGCCCAAGAGTTGCAGTTCGAGTTCGCCCAGGGGGACACCCCGTTCGCGGACGCGGGCGCGAGTACCGTTGGCACTGTAGGCAACGCGATCGACCGTATAATCGGCATCCGAGTCGGCATTGAGGCTGTAACCGACAGCCGGACGCAGGCGATCGCGCACCGTCGGACAATCCAAGCAACCAATTAAAGTGTCGCAGCGACTGGCAAAGGTTTTGAAGGTATCGACCACCTCATCGAGACTCCCGAAGCGATCGGGATGATCCAGTTCGATATTGGTGACGATGCCCATTTTCGGGGCAAATTTGACCAGGGATCCATCAGACTCGTCGGCTTCGGCCACCAGATATTTCCCCTGACCCAAGCGAGCGTTTCCACCCCAGGCTTCCACTTCTCCCCCAACCACGATAGTGGGGTCGAGTCCCGCTTGCAGCAGCAAAAAGCCCATCAAACTGCTGGTGGTGGTTTTACCATGGGTGCCCGCGACGGCGATACTGTCGTAGTCGCCCATGAGGGCCGCAAGCAGATCCGAACGATGGAAGATCGGGCAACCTAAATCTAAGGCCGCGCGATATTCCGCATTGTTGGGGTCGATCGCCGTCGAACAGATCACCTGGGGCAGTTTGCCGTTGGCAGAGTCGCGATCGTCGAACCCGTCAAAATTACTGGCGTTTTGGGAACCAAATACGCAAGCGCCGAGGGAAGCCAGACGTTGGGTGATGTGGTTCGCCTGCACGTCAGAACCGGACACGGGCAACTCCCGCTTCGCCAGAATGTAGGCCAGCGCCGACATTCCAATCCCGCCAATGCCGATGAAATGAAACGGCTTGCCGCTAAAATCAACCGAATTGGGCATCTTTGCTCCTAGCACACCACACCGATACCGAGGACACGCGATATCATAGCAAGATTTCGTCAATGGCGATACGATCGGGGGAATTTGGACGGGGAGAGAGGGGGACAAGGGGATGGGGAGACAAGGAGATAGGGAGAGGGGGAGAGGGGGAGAGGGGGAGAAATTAATATTCATCCTTTATCCTTGAAACCTCGCCCCTCATACCTCGCCCCTCGCACCTCGTACCTCAAACCTCTTCAGTGGGACTTGTCCCCTTTCCGGTCGGCACGGCCAGAATAAATTTTAAAGCGATCGCCGTTTGCGATACAATACAGGGCGATACGCTCGGATGGGATTCGCACGTTCGGTCGGCGGTAGCGGCATGGGTTCGTTCTCGGCGCGATCGGTTTTCGGCCCGATTCGACGTAAAATACGCAGATAACAACGATCGGTTTTTCCCCGAGTCGGGGAGCCGCAGCTAGGAGGTAAAACGGTGATTAGAGTCGCAATTAACGGCTTTGGGCGCATTGGACGGAATTTCTTGCGTTGCTGGTTAACTCGCGAAAATACTGGATTAGAAGTGGTGGGGATCAACGATACGTCCGATCCCGAAACCAACGCGCTGTTGCTTAAATACGACACGATGTTGGGAACCCTGGCCGAAGATGTGACGGCCGACAACAACTCGCTGACGGTGGCGGGTAAAAACATTAAGTGCGTCAGCGATCGCAATCCCCTCAACTTACCCTGGAAAGATTGGAACGTCGATTTGATTATCGAATCGACCGGGGTCTTTCGCACCGAAGAGGGGGCGGGCAAACACATCCAAGCCGGAGCCAAAAAAGTGCTGATCACCGCTCCCGGTAAAGGGGCCAACGTCGGTACGTTCGTCATGGGTGTTAACCACCAGGACTACACTCACGGCGGCCACAACGTGATTAGTAATGCCAGTTGCACCACCAACTGTCTGGCCCCGGTGGCCAAAGTGCTGCACGAAAACTTCGGCATCATCAAAGGCACCATGACCACCACCCACAGCTACACGGGCGACCAACGCTTGCTCGATGCTAGCCATCGCGATCCCCGGCGGGCGCGGGCGGCGGCGGCCAACATCGTCCCCACCTCGACGGGTGCGGCGCAAGCGGTGGCCCTAGTGCTACCCGCCCTCAAAGGCAAACTGAACGGTTTGGCGATGCGCGTCCCAACGCCGAACGTTTCGGTGGTCGATTTTGTGGCTCAAGTCGAGAAGAAAACCTTCGTCGAACAGGTCAACGAAGTCATGCACGAAGCCTCTGAAGGCCCCCTCAAAGGGATCCTCGGCTACAACGATTTACCGTTGGTGTCGTCCGACTATCGCAAGAGCGATGTATCCTCGATCCTCGATGCCAGCTTGACGATGGTACTCGATGGCGACATGGTAAAAGTCATTGCTTGGTACGATAACGAGTGGGGTTATTCCCAGCGCGTGGTCGATTTGGCCGAACTGGTTTCCGAAAAATGGGAATCGTAAAACAACGGTAATCAGGGGGTACACCCCTCACAGTTAAGGGGTAGGGAGAGCAGTTTTGTTCTACCTACCTTTTTTGTTGTATCTTGTCGAGTGAAGACAGAACAACTGCGATCTGATGAATGACTCTAGCGCATCTTTAAGCGAATTTTTGCATCGAGTCGGGTTCTCAGGCAAATTAGCCGAAGGCGAAATGCAGCGCATCGTAGACGCTGTAGAAGTGGTGACGATCGCGCCTTCAGATGTCTTGTTTTCCGAAGGCGATCGCGGTTTGAAGGGCTTTTTTGGCGACATCGAGATCGAAGATTTGTGGTTGAACTTTTTCTGTGTTTCTTCCAACCTTTCAACCGGACAGAAAAAAGTCCATCGCACCGGAAAGTTGTGGAAAGCCGTGCGTGCTTCAGCTTCAATTGGGGGAGTTTTTATGCCTGCCATTGAAGACGGACAACTCTTAGTTGATGGCGGCACTTGCGATAACGATTCTAGCCTAACTTTAAGGGAATTGCACTCCGGGCCGATCGTCCTCTCTGCGATTATTCCTCACTCCAAACTCAACATTCCATTTACCTACGAAGAGTTTCCCTCAAATTGGCAGTTATTCTGGAAACAAGTTAATCCTTTTTCCAAAGCGATTGAGTTTCCGGGAGTTGTCGATTTAATTGCCATGGCGGCAACATTTAACAGTATTCGCAACAGCGATCGCTCCTATGCGGCGGCGGATTTGGTATTGGTTCCACCTTTAGAACAGTATCCCGTCCTCGATTTTAAGAAATTTGGAGAAATTGCCGAAGTGGGTTACAATTATGCAGTCGATCGAGTCAAATCTTGGTGGCGCGATCGCCGGGTTGACTAACAAGGGCGATCGCCTTTTCTAGTTACAGTCCAGTGGGAGTGCCACGAACGGAAGTCACAATGCGTCCCCACCCATCGTTGTCGGGGTTAAAAATCCGTTTGAGAGTGCCATAACTATAGAGATCGAAGGAACCATCGGCTCCGATGCTATATTGATAGGAACTCCCGTGACGAATACCGTAGGGATCGTGGATTAAGAAGCCGCCGCGTTCCTCATCTTCACCAACAACAATGACGATATGTCCCGACGACTTATATTCGACTCCAATGACCATTGGAATGTCCTTAGAGAGCGATCGTCGTATATCGTCTTGGGTGAGTTTCCATATAACCCATTCCGACTCAATGCCTAAATCTCGCAAACCTTTGGTCTGGGCATCATTGTTGGTTGTATCCCCATACTTGGCAACGAAATTGTCATAATACCCTTCTGGTTCGCGATCGCCTTGTTCGCGAGCTTTGCGAGTAAGTTCTCCCTTGAGGAGAAAATCGGCCAGCATGGCATTGGAGGTGGTGTTGCACTGCCGCCAACCGGGGCCGAATAGATCGGTGTCGTTGTCAATTTGTCGGAAATAGGGAACGTTAAGTTTTATCATGGCTGCGAACCTCTCTCAGTGTCAGTTTTAGGTTCTAACATCAATGGGATAATGACCGATGATATCATGGCTCTCCCCGGCTTTAGACTTATGGTTGAAATTCTTAATCTTTTTTGCGAAAAGTTGGGCGACACGACCCTGGTGGCAGCACAGAGAGCTAAAATAGGAGCGATCGCCCGGCAAACGAACCCAATCCCCACGATAAGGTGGCGCAGAAAAACCCGGCTTCTCCAAGAAACCGGGCATTAGAGGCCGAAAAATCAACCGGAGACCGACATCAATCGCGGCCGTTAATGGCAATTAACAGGCGCAAAATGAAGATAAACAGGTTGATGTAGGTTAAGTACATCGACAAGGCGGCCGGCAAATACTGTTCGTCGCGATAGACGCGCGGTAAAATATAAAAGTCTACCACAGCTGCCCCGGCAAACAAACAGACTCCAATGCCGGAAATCCCCACTTCTAACCAGGTTGGCGTAAAGACACCGAACAGACTAAAAACGAGTTGCCCGACTAAAACCACCAACAGGGCAATGATGCCAAGTTGCACAGTTTTGGTCAAGGCCATACCGTCTTCGTCCGACAGGTTAGACCCTAGGGGACGGGCAACCATAAACGTTACCCCGCAACCCAACGCCGCGATTCCGATGCCTGTAATTCCCACTCCTGGGGTCGATAAGGCGAGGGCAATCAATCCGGTGAGGGTGTAGCCTGACAGTAAGCTATAGGTTGCTAGTAAGGGCAAAGCAACGCTGTTGTTGCCCCGTTCGGCTATGCCTCGGGCGACGAAAAATAGAACCAGTTCGGCCACAAGTGCCACCCAAAACGTGGGCATGAAAATGCCGGGGTTGGCCGAGAGAACGTTTAAGCCGCCGTAGGTTCCCAAAGCCGTGAGAACTAAGCCGCCACCGACAAAGGGTAGGGCGTTGGCGATGACGTTGGGGCCGACAAGAGATTTGTTATTGACTTGGTTAAAGGCTTGGCGAAAGTTACTGGTGTTGGCCATGAAGCCTCCTTAATGCGACAACGATCGTCTAGATCTATTATCGATCGTTTTTGGCATTTGTGGGGTAGTGTTTTCCCGATCGCGTTTGCAGATCGCTTGTCGCAGGGGGTCTCTCAGCCAATGGCGAAACTGGGGATAAACGGGCAAACGGGGAACGAGTTTGAATCCGGCGGCGGCAATGGTTTGAGAAAGTTCTAGAACCCGAGGATGGGGATAGTCGGGGTTGACTTCATCTTTCGGACTAATTCCCCCGAGGTCGCTGGCTCCGGCTTCCAGGCACGCGATGAGGTATTCTGGAGAGGCGATTAGGTTGGGTGGAATTTGGATGGCAATCTCGTCGGGAAGAATTTGCCGAGCGATCGCGATCGCGTTTAAGAGTTTCTCTGGCGGGAAAGATGCCATTTCTCCGGTTTGTTGGTTTCCCGGACTGTGGGGTTGTAAAATAACTTCTTGAATGTGACCGTAGCGGCGATGAAGGCGAGCGATCGTCTCTAGGGTGTCTTGCCAGTCAGCAACGGTTTCGCCAATACCTAACAGCAATCCAGTGGTAAAGGGAATTTGCAATTCTCCCGCTTGTTCGAGTTGTCGGACGCGCAGTTCGGGTACTTTACTCGGGGCGTGTTTGTGAACGGTTTCTAATAATTTAGATGTCGTTTGTTCGAGCATCAACCCCATGGAAACATTGACCATTTTTAAGGCTTCCATTTCGGCAAAACTCAACGGCCCGGCGTTGGTATGAGGAAGAAATCCTTGAGAAAGTGCCAGTTGGCACAAGTCGTAAATGTGCTGAAACCAGGCTTGGCGACGATCGCTTTGGGGATGAACCTCTCCCGATAAAATTAAAATCTCGATCGTCCCGGTTCCCTGCAACGACTCGAAAATGGTTTCGGCTTCAGCAAGACTCAGCCACGCATCTTGACCCGGCTCCCGACGAAAGTTACAATAGGTACAACGATTGAAACATTCGTAGGTGGGAACGATCGTATAGGCGGGACTGTAAGTGATGGGGCGGGGCATACCATTAATCTTAGGATTGTTACTAGGAAGGCAAGGGTATAGGGGATTAGGGGATTGGGGAATTAGGGAGTTGGGGGATTAGGGGTTTAGGGAATTAGGGGGAATACAACCTCGCACCTCATACCTCATACCTCATACCTCACACCTCACACCTAAAACCTAAAACCTAAAACCTAAAACCTAAAACCTAAAACCTAAAACCTA
>CAKZKB010000426.1 GCA_937121005.1 uncultured cyanobacterium
GCGATCGCGTTTGTGTAGGGGCGATTCGCGAATCGCCCCTACATTAATATTGGAAAATAGTATGATGTCAAATCTTCTGCAAGCATTCGTACTGGGCAACAGCGCCATTTTTACTAATGCCTGTATGTTGCCGCTCTATCCAGGAACGATCGCCTTTTTAAGCAGCCAAGCTGGAGAGAAAGGCTCCAAACGAATTTCGATCTGGCTTGGTTTTTTAGTATTGGCTGGCATTTTAAGTGCTATGCTGGTTTTGGGCTTTGTCTTGTTCGCGATCGGTCAATCGCTAGGCGGTACGTTGCTTTATCTTCTGCCCGCAATTTACGGTATTGTTATCGTATTGGGGATAATGATGTGGCTCGATCGCAATCCTTTTGCCAAATTGATGCTCCCCCAAGCACCCGAGGCAAAAAACCCTTTGGGAACCGCCTATCTCTACGGGTTGATGTTTGGCCCCATGACCCTTCCCTGTACGGGGCCGGTCATTACCGCCGCCTTCGTTCTCAGTGCGGACTCGAGCGGAGGTCTGTCGATCGCCGCCCTTCTCCCTCGCTTGCTCTATTTTTTAGCATTCGGTCTCGGGTTCGGCTGGCCGCTGCTAGCACTCCCCATGTTAGCGCACTCCGCTCAACGCCGCTTCGTCACTTGGATGGCTCGCCACCATACCTTACTTCAGCGCCTTTCTGGGACGCTGTTGGTAGTTATCGGTTTGTTCGGACTGTGGACAGAGTGGCTGCCGAATTTGCGGTGATATCATTTTCCTCAAATAGCGCGATCGTCTCGTAGGGGCGATTCGCGAATCGCCCCTACATTGCTACATTGCTAGAAAATGGTACGAGGGTATGCGAATTTACGGAAACCGAGCCATCGAGACGTTACCGGGGTTGCAGGCGCGGCCGACCCCCGGACGGGTGCGCGAGGCGGTGTTTAATATCTGGCAAGGGACGATCGCCGATTGTCGGTGGTTAGATTTGTGTGCGGGCAATGGTACGATGGGAGCCGAGGCTTTATGTCGCGGGGCGCGGGAGGCGATCGCCATCGAGCAGTCCGGGCGATCGTGCGCCATTATTCAGCGCAACTGGACAAAAGTGGCGCAACCGCAGCAGCATTTTCGCGTTGTGCGCGGCGACGCGCGCCGGAAACTGAAAGATCTGGCTGGAGAACCCTTCGATCGCGTTTATTTCGATCCCCCCTACGCCAGCGATCTGTACGAACCCATATTAGCCCTGCTCGCCGAATTGGGGTTAGTGGCGATCGGGGGAGAAGTGGCTGTAGAAAGCGATCGCGATCGCGTCCCCCTAGCACCGCCAACAGGTTGGGAATGCCCGCGCCGCAAGCTGTACGGACAGACAGCAGTCACCTTTTATACCATTTTTCAACATTGATGCAACAAATACAATGTAGGGGCGATTCGCGAATCGCCCCTACAAAGCGCGATCGAGATCGATCGGTCTAATCGAAATTGTCACACTATTTTAGGCAATTAGAAAAATCGTATTACCGCCCTTTGTAACCTTATTCTGTTGCCGGGTTGGACTTCGACGGCGTGCGATCGATTTCGCGATCGATCAAACCGTACTCAACCGACTCTTGCGCCGACATAAAAAAGTCCCGTTCCGTGTCTTCGGCAATTTTCTCCAACGGTTGTCCCGTATGGCGAGCCAGACAGCGATTGAGATAGTCCTTGTGATGTAAAATCTCTTTGGCTTGAATTTCGATATCCGTCGCCTGGCCTTGAGCGCCGCCTAGGGGTTGGTGGATCATAATCCGCGAGTGCGGTAGACTGAGGCGCTTGCCTTTAGCCCCGGCGCTGAGCAAAAAAGCTCCCATGCTGGCTGCCAACCCCAAGCATATCGTGGAGACATCCGGGCGCACGTAGTTCATGGTATCGTAGATGCCCATGCCCGCCGTCACCGAACCGCCGGGAGAGTTGATGTAGAGATAGATATCTTTTTCGGAATCTTCCGCTTCTAAATACAGCAGTTGAGCGACAATGGTGTTGGCCAGGTCGGCCGTCACTTGCTGGCCTAAAAAGACAATGCGTTCGCGCAGCAGCCGCGAGTAGATGTCAAAAGCGCGTTCTCCGCGCCCGGACTGTTCGATAACGGTTGGAATCATCGAGTCGGTGGTAAAACTGGGTCTCCCCCATTGTAGCTCAGGGTGCGGACAGGGTGACGATCGTCCTCGATCGGATCGCCACCCCAAAAGCGGACTAACTTGCAGAGGGAGATTGAGGGGCGATCGTCGGCGGTTTAGGGCTAGACGGACTCGCTTTTGCTCCCTTATGGGAAGCGGGATCCCCTTGGCAAACCGTCGCACCGCCAGGAATTTCCGTACCGGGCTGAGAATTTCCGTTACTATCCAAAGAGTAGCACGGTTTCGTTCCTGTGCCGTTATCTTTGACGCGGACGTTCATCATCATACCTTCGTCTTCGTGAATGAGAACGTGACAGTGAAGAACGAACTCGCCGGGATAGTCGGAGAACCATTGCCGAATGCGAATTGGGTTGGTGGTTGTGGCTTGTCCGACAGGTTGCACTAATGGTGGAGGATTATTCGTGTTACTGTATAGGGCGATCGTATCCCACCAACGCCAATTTTCGGGGACATCTTCCCCGTTCGGATCGATTTTGTCGCCAACAATTTGGAACGGATTGACGTGAATGTGGAAGGGGTGAGTCGAACCGCTTTCATGGCTCAACGCCCATTCTTCTGCCGTTCCTAGATCGGCTACAGCGTCAGCCCGCTCCGGATCGTACTGTTGGTCGTCAATTTTAAATTTGCGAGATTCGGGCCCGCCTTTCAAAATCGAAAAGGTAAAACTTTTAGCCTGAATCGTGCCGCTTTCATCGACATTTGCCAGATCGCCTTTGCGAACTGGGGTGAGATAGGGAAAATCACTCGATGAACCGGGAATAATTGAGGGAATCTCATCGTCGTAAGTTGACGGTTGCACTTCAATGTAAGCCAAAATTGCGGGTTGCGTTGACCCCCCCGCTCCTGGATTTCCACCTTTAATCAGTTTGTACCATTGGGAAGTGGCGCGATCGGCCGCATCGAGTTTAATTAGAAAATCCGCTCGATTTCCTGGTGCTAATTGCCAGTTTTCCCATTTAGGAGTGCGAGTGTTGCTCGGGCCGATCGCTTCGGGCGGTTTACCATAAAAGGAAATCCCATCAACCGCCATTAAGTACATATCCACTGCATTCGTGCAGTCGGTACTCGTATCGTTCGGGCCGCTGGCTTTACACAATTGCAGAGACATCAACCCCCGAGGCGTAGCAGTGGCATTAATAAACCGCCAGCGTTGCAGTTTGCCCGCTTGAATCTCGATCGTCGGCTGACAGCGGCCGTTAATAATAAAATCGCCGACTGTTTTTTGTGCGAGATTGGAGATTTTACCCCCTGACTTATAAACAGCATCGTCACAGGCTGTCATATCGGGATCGCAATTTGTCCCTGCTGGCGGCGGTACGATTTCTTGTATGACCCAAACTTTATCTTCGCTGGGGTTAACAATTTGATTTTCTACGGGTTCGCGAATAATAATGGCTCCGGCCATGCCGTTAGACACTTGCAACCCCGTAGAACCGTGTTTGTGAGGGTGATACCAGTGGGTTCCGGGAGCATGAAATTCGGGCAACCAAACGCACCAGTTATGGCTCTGTCCGGGTTTGATTTCCAGCAGCACGTCGTCGGAGGACAGAACGTTTTTACCGTCAACGCAGTAACTCGATGGCGATACGTGCAGTCCGTGAAAGTGCATATTGGTGGTGTTGAAACAGTAAGGCTTGTTTGGTAGATCTGTGCCGGGACAAGTGCGATCCTCTGCGGGCAAATTGTTATTGAGTGTCATTGTAATTTTGTCGCCGGGATCGACTAACAATGTCGGGCCGGGAAGATAAGTGCTGTAGCGTCGTCCCCGAATGGTTATCGGTGTCGCTGTCGCTCCGCATTGATAGGTAAAATTAGCTTCGTCAACGGTTAGCTCGGTATTGATTTCTCCATTGCGCGAAGCGATGACGTGGGGCTCGCTAAAGGCTTCGTAGCGGTAAGCCATTGTCCCACCGGGGAGAGGCGCTTGGGCAACTAAGGTTTCCCTCTCGCCGTCAGCGTCGGCGGTGTTGCGGGCAAGGGCGGCGGCGGGAGCGGCTAGAGCAGCCGCTGTCACGGAGCCGGCTCCCAAGAAAAAGCGGCGGCTGACTCCAGTCTTGGCGGGCGGTTGGCGATCGTCTAGACTCATTTGAAAACATCCTCAAAAGCAATTACGAGGATTGTACGCCCGATCGCGATCGAGACCACCGCCCTTTTACAATTTTTTGTTATTTCACAAAACTTTGCAAACTGCGGAGTCACTTCGACAGAATAATTAACAATTGAAACGATTTGTGCTGGCTGCTCCTTTAGGCTCGATTCGTCCAGAAGAAGGTTATGTTGGAGTTAAGATCGCCTGCATTCAAGTGGCGATCGTCTTCAAACTTGGCGCGAAACCGCCACCCATTCGATATTGGCCCCGACGATCGCGCGCACAAAAGATTTCTGGCACCACACCAACCCCATTAAGGGCAGGGCGATCGCCAGCAGCAAGCCGAGTTCGGCCGCCACTAAAATCGCAATTTTCACTGTTTTTTCGTCCATGAGTCTAGGTTCCTGAGTTCGATACGATACCAGTTTGCGCTCTAGACTCCTCACACCTAATCGCAGATGCAACCCATTGTTTCAAACAACCCTTTTTTTGTCAATATTTAAATCGAACGGGGTTAGCTTTGTTTTCCTACCTCTATTGTTTCTTGTGGGGAGTCGCTCCGTCAAGGGCGATCGTACTGAAATCATCGCCATAGTTTGTAACAATTTCTAACTAAAGGCCGATTCGATGTAGTCCTTCAGGACTAAGCGATACCCGCAAAGGGGGATGGGTTCTCCTAGGGCGATCGTCGGTGGGGTAGAGGCGCGATCGCGGCCCAAATTGGCGACGATCGCCACATCGAAGCGACAGCAACACTCGGCCAGTTCGGGGGTCGCGCCTAAAAACGATCGCGCTGCTAAGATGGTTTTTTCTTGCTTTTTGCCGTCGATCGCGTCCAAACCACCCCGATCCCAGTTCCCGCGACTGCGGGTTTTCACCTCAACAAAAGCCAGATCGCGATCGCGCCGGGCCACAATATCGAGTTCCCCCCAACGACAGCGCCAGCGACGGTGCAGAACCTCCCACCCCTGCTGCTGCAACCACCGGGCCACCAATTCTTCGCCGGCCGCCCCCGATCGCCCTGGGGATGACGAAGTTTGGTAAGATGGCATGGATCTAGACTTTGGAGACGGAGACGGAGATGAAGGCACTGCGATCGCGTTTAGTCGTTCTCGCTATCAGTATAATCGGCTTTATCGCTATGGGTATCGCTCCGGCAGTTTTAGCCGCCGACTATAACAAAGAAACCCTCATCGGTGCGGACTTTTCCGATCGCGATCTGCGCGACAGCAGTTTCGTGAAAGCGATTTTGCGTAAAAGCGATTTTAGCGGGGCAAATTTGCAAGGAGTGAGTTTGTTTGGGGCGCGATTGCAAGAGGCCAATTTTGAAGGGGCCGATCTCAGTTACGCCACCTTAGATACGGCCATATTTAACCGCGCCAATCTCACCAATGCTATTTTAGAAGGGGCATTTGCTTACAATGCAAAATTCGATGGCGCGACGGTAGACGGGGCTGATTTCACCGATGTTTTACTGCGATCGGACGATTTAGCAACGTTGTGTGACGTGGCGACGGGAACCAATCCCGTTACCGGAAGGGACACGCGCGAAACCCTGCTGTGCGACTGATGTTTTTGGGAGGAAAAATGATATTATTCTAAAAACCGCCGCACTTGCGGTAACAGCGATCGCAGCCGATCGAGCAATTTAGGTGCATTGCTAATATCTCCCTCTCGGGCTTCATGTTCCATGGCTTCGGCTAAAGCTTCCATTTCTCCCACCGCCGCCATGCCGCTCGTGCCTTTCAGTTTGTGGGCCAAACGTAGCACTTCTTCGATATTGTTGTCCGCGATCGCCGCTTCAAGATCGTCGAGCATTTCCGGTGCGTCGGCTAAGAAAATTTGCAACACTTCTCGCTCGAACTCGGCATCGCCGCGACTGAGATCGGCCAGACGATTGCGATCGACAATGGGTTGAGGTGCGCCATCAGGATACAACCGTCGCGCCCAACGCTGCAACAGGGCCGCGAGATCCTCGAGGCGGGCCGGCTTGCTGAGATAGTCGTCCATACCCGCACTCAGGCATTTGTCCCGATCTTCAGGTAAAGCGCTAGCGGTCATAGCCGCAATAACCGTCTGGCGATCGTCCCCAGTCCGTTCTCGAATGGCCGCCGTCGCCCGAAACCCATCCATGACGGGCATCAAACAGTCCATCAAAATCAAATCGTAGCGATCGCTATCGAGGCGATCGAGAGCCACCTGACCGTTTTCGGCCCACTCCGCTTGGCAACCGAGTACCCGCAACTGCTCGAGCAGCACTTTGCGGTTGAGGGGGGTATCCTCCACCAACAGCACCTTCAACGGAATGCTAAGCGGACTGACCGTATCGGTGGCCGGAAGATCGACAGTGCCCTGGCCTTCTAGAGCTTGCATCAACGTCTCGAACAGCCGCGAGGGGAAAAGCGGTTCCAGGAGATAGCTGGTGGCTCCATGTTGGATCAGGTGCTTGCCCCGTTCGTGCTCGCCGATGGTGGCCGTGACGATCGCTCGGGCCTGGGGAGCCGCGGCCAGCAAGGCTTCGGCTTCCGAGAAGGGCAAACCCGCATCCAAGACTAACAAACGATAGGGTTGAGACGATCGCGCCGCTTCGTCCAGCAAGTCTAGGGCGGTGTCGATGTTGTCGGCACTGTCGCAGTGCATTCCCCAAGCGTGGGTATAGGCGATCGCGGTTTGGCGGTGGTTGGGGTTGCGATCGACAACGAGCAAGCGAATGGGCGATGCTAAAACAGTGGTCGGCAAGAGATGGCCCGTTTCCGGTGCGGCTTTCGGGTTGCGCGATCGCAGCAACGGCACCGTAAACCAAAATATCGATCCGACTCCGAGGGCGCTTTCGACTCCAATTTCGCCCCCCATCAATCGCACCAACTGCTTGCAAATGGCCAGCCCCAATCCCGTACCGCCATACTTGCGAGTTGTAGAGGCATCCACCTGAGAAAAGGCTTGAAACAGTTTGTCGCGATCGTCTGGAGAAATGCCGATTCCGGTATCTTTGACCGCAAACAGTAAGGCGATCGTCTCTTTGCTGTCCGTTTCTAGAGTGGGGGCGTGGGGAATGGATAGCGAGTTTTCATCTTCATTTCCGGTGTCCGGGGGTTTGACAACAATTGTTACCGACCCCTTGGCCGTAAACTTAATGGCATTTCCGGCTAAATTGGTCAAAACCTGGCGCAAGCGAGCCGGATCGCCGCGCAAGATTTTCGGGATTTTCGGATCGACAAAGGCCAGTAGTTCGATGCCTTGGCTGTGAGCTTGGGATGAGAGCAATTCCACCACCGATTCCACGCACTCATCGAGGGCAAAATCGATGCACTCCACGCTCATTTCTCCGGCTTCGAGTTTGGAGAAATCGAGAATATCGTTGACGATCGCCAGTAAGGTTTGGCCGCTGCTTTTGAGGGTACGAACGAAATCGCGCTGCCGATCGTCGAGGTGGGTGGTTAACAACAAATCGGCCATCCCGATCGTCCCGTTCATGGGGGTACGAATCTCGTGACTCATGTTGGCCAGAAATTGCGATTTCATCCGCGAGGCTTCTAAGGCGGCTTCGCGGGCAGCGATGAGCTCGTCGATGGTATGGGTAGCAATGACAATCCCCCCCACCGTGCCATCGGGAGCAAACCAGGGATGCAAGGCCCAGCGCAGGTACAGGGTACGACCGTCGGCCCGCGTCCAGCAGTCTTCGGTACAGGTGACGATTTCCCCTTGCAGTCCGGCATTGTGGGCTGTTTTCCAGCGATCGGGCAAGTCGGGAAACACATCGTGGCAGTGGCGGCCGATGAGGGGTTCTCCTTCTAGGTTGTAGTCGATGCACCAGCGATCGCTGTGGGCCAAAAAGGTCATGTCCGCATCGAAAACAGCCATGGCTACGGGGGCGTGGGAGACGATTTGCAGCAGTTGCGATCGCTCCCGTTCGAGGGCAATTTCGTCGGTTTTGCGTTGGGTGATGTCTTCGCCAATACCGACAAAGCGGGCAATGGCCCCGGTCTCGTCGCGCACGGGGAACGATCGCGCCCGGATCCAGCGCATCCGGCCGTCGGGGCGAATAATCCGATATTCGCGATCGAACCCCCGGCCGTGGCACAATTGTCCCTCGAAGGCCACCAAGACGCGAGTTCGATCGTCGGCATGGATAAAACGAGCCCAAGCGGTGCGATCGCGGTACAGTTCCTCGCAGGTGCCCCCAAAAATCTCTTCGTAGGCGGGGCTGACGTACAGGGTTTCTCCCGACGGCGAGAGAATAAAGAAGATCTCGCGCACGTTTTCGGCAATTTGGCGAAACCGTTCTTCGCTTTCGCGCAATGCCAGTTCGGTGAGTTTGCGATCGGTAATGTCTTCACCAATGCCCGCAAACCGTTGGATCTGGCCGGTTTCATCGCGCACGGGGAACGATCGCGCCCGGATCCAGCGCGTCCGGCCGTCGGGACGCACGATCCGATATTCTTTATCGAAGTTGCTTCCTTGCTGAATTTGGGCCGCAAAAGCAGCTTCGATGGTAGGGCGATCGTCGGGATGGATGCGATCGATCCAAGCACCCGGTTTGCCATACAGTTCGGCAGTGGAGGTTCCGAAGATCTCTTCGTAGGCGCGGCTGACGTAAATTTGCTCGCCGGATGTGGAGATAATAAAGAAGATCTCGCGGACGTTATCGGCAATTTGGCGAAACCGTTCTTCGCTTTCGCGCAATGCCAGTTCGGTCAGCTTGCGATCGGTAATGTCTTCGGCGATCCCGGCGATCCGGTACACTTCTCCATTGTCGTCGCGCACGGGAAAGGCGCAGTCGCGCATCCAGCGCACTTCCCCATCGGGGCGGACGATGCGATATTCTTGGGGACGGGGAGTGCTAATATCGTCCAGGCTGGCAGCCGCCTCGGCCATCTTGGCGCGATCGTCGGGATGCAACCCCTGAAAAAATACCCCCACGTCTGCATATACGTCCTCGCACTTGCGGCCCCAGATCCGCTCGAAGGCCGGACTGACGTAGATGATGCGCTGTACCTCGGGATCGCTCATCCAAAAGATACTCTCGAGGTTCTCGGCGAACTGGCGAAATCGCTGTTCGCTTTGGCGCAAGGCAGTTTCGGCGGCTTTGCGATCGCTGATATCTTCAAATAGGTACAGTCGCCCGAAATTGACCGTTCCCCCGTCACCGATCGCGGTCGAAAAGCGGCGCAGGGTGCGATCGTCGGCCAGATCGATTTCGTCTTCGACAATCACCCCGTCGGCGGCACGACAGCCCCGCAGCATGGTGTCGCGATCGAGGGCGCGTTGCAAGCATTCGCTAAGGATATCGCTGGCTTTGAGTTCTCCATTCCGCATTCGCCCTTCCAGGTGTTCGAGTTGCCAAACTTGGCAGAAGCGGTGGTTGAAGTACAAAATCCGATCGGCGTTGCGATCGATGGCGTAGAAGGCCAGGGGGGAGGCTTCGGTCATCGATCGTAGCAGGGCTTCTTTCCACTGCAATTCTCGTTCGGCCCGGTAGCGATCGGTAATGTCGCGACCGATGGCTTGAATTTCGGTAATTTGACCTTTACTGTCGAAGACAGCCCGGTGCGTCCACTGTTGGATGCGGGTTTCGCACCCCACCTCGATGGCGCGATCGACGCTGACGGTTGGATCCTCGGGGGTGAGCTCGAACAGGGAGTACAAGTGGGCCTGGATGCTGTCGCTTTCGGCTTCCCCGAAGGTATCGAGGAAGTTGCGCCCTTCCCAGTAGTGGCGCGAATGACCGAAGGTGCGACAGTAGGCTTGGTTGACGAAGACGATCGTCCCGTCGCTGAGGTAGCGACAGATGGCTTCGGTTTGGTCTTCGACGACGGCCCGGTAGCGGGCCTCGCTTTCTTGCAGGGCATTTTCGGCTTGCAGGCGATCGAGGCCGACGGCCAGGCGATCGGCCACGGAGGCGATGGCTTCGAGATCGGCGGGGGTCAAGTAGTGGCGGGCAAAGACGGCGATCGCGCCCACGACGCGCCCTTCGACGATCGGGGGCACGCCGGCGAAGGAAACGATGCCTTCGTGTTCGGCCCACTCGCGATCGCTGGCATCGAGACGATCGCGGATATCGTTATACAAGCACGGCGATCGGCGGTTGACAATTTCGGCAATTAGCGATTGTGGGTTGGGGACTGGGGACGGAAACAGTTTTTCGCGCATTTCCAGCCACAGCGATAGTTCTTCTGTCGTCCAGATGCGGGCGTAGGTGGCCCCTAAATGACGCTTAAAGGCGTGGGCGCACTGTTGCAAAATGCGATCGATGGGGCCGCCTTGGGTGAGGGCAAAACCGATGTCGGCCCCGAGGGCAGCTTGGCGCGATCGCGCGATTAGTTGGGTTTCGGTGGTGACGCGATCGGTAATGTCTTCGGCAATTCCGGCAATGCGATACACTTGTCCGGTGTCGTCGTAAATCGGAAAGCCGCGATCGCGAATCCAGCGAATTTCTCCGTCCGGGCGCACGATGCGATAGTCGAGACACAAATCTCCAATTTCCCTTTCCCTGCTCAAAAAAATGGCAGCAACCCGATCGCGATCGTCGGGATGAATAGCCTCGATAAACAAAAGCGGACGATCGTACAATTCCAGACAAGAACGACCCCAGATTTTCTCGTAAGCGGGACTGACGTAAAGAGTTTGCGTCAGGTTGACATCCATCATCCAGAAGACACTTTCAATATTTTCAGCCAACTGCCGAAAGCGTTCTTCGCTGTCGCGCAATGCGGTTTCGGCTTGCTTGCGATCGGTAATGTCGCGAATGCTGCCGATGATGAGTTTGTTCCCTTCTAGATCCCGAAACAGGGATTTATGGGTGAGGAGAACGTGGCGATCTCCGTTGGCATCAGTGAAATATTCTTCGTTTTCGTGCGGCTTCCCCGTTGAGAAAACCCGATTGTCAATTTCCCAAAAGACATCGGCTTCTGCTTTGAGACAAAAATCGTAATCCGATTTTCCCAGCATTTCTTCGGGCGATCGACCGACTAACTGACAAAACGCATCGTTAAATGTCACCCAGCGATGGTTGACATCTTTAACAAATACCGGATCGGGATTGGCTTCCAGGAGGCGATCGAGAAATTCTCGCGCCGCTTCGCTTTGTTTGTGTTGAGAAACGCGATCGGTAGCATCGTCGAGAGTCCCACAAGCACCGATAACCGTTCCATCCATTTCAAATAACGGTTGCAGGTACATTTCTAAGGTGCGCCGATTGCCATCTATCCCCACAAGACGAATGTAGTGGCGATCGTTGTCTCTTTGGCAACGACCCGTTAAAACTAACTTCAAGAGAGTGCTAAAAAGATCGCGATCGCTCGGGTGAATAAAATCGACAAACGGCTGTCCCAAACTACCTTCAATCGCCAGACCAAAAACACTCGTCCAAGCTGAGTTAAGAAATTTTAGTTTGCCATCGAGATCCACTTGGAAAACAATCTCTTTGAGCCCGTTAAGGACGCGATGGTAGTTGTCTTCGCGGGTGGTATCGCACTGTCCGCACTCCATTTCGCGTCGATCGCGATCGTATTTCCACCGCGCGATCGCCCGGTCGATCGTATGGCTTAAACTGTCAATCTCTCCATCTTTAACCCAGCATTCGCGAACGCCACGTTTCAAGGCCTGCAACTCAATATCCAGACTGGCAGACTCCAACACCAATACAATGGCTGGAACGACGAATTGAGATCGGGGAAACAGTTCGTCTAGTTCTTCAATTGAGAGTCCCCAAACGATCGCCGAGACAGAATTTTGCCGCAAAACCTCCCTTGCCGCCGCCACCGAATCAGCGCGATCGCACTTCACAAAACTTAAACTCGCCGCCACGCGATCGAGATCTTTACCAACAAATAAAACACGCATTTTTATATATGTAGGGGCGAACGGCGTTCGCCCTTAAGGTGCGTTTGCCTGTGTTTTTCGGTCTACCCCATAGCTGACTCGGGATGGGTCAACGCCGTTGACCCCTACATTGATTCTACACGACAGACTCAGCCATTGGCGACACCTCGGGGACGGCAGCTTTGACGGGAAATTCGAGAATGAATTCCGTACCGCCATCGGAACTATCGACCTTAATTTGGCCGCCGTGCAGATCGACGACAATTTGATAGGCGATCGACAGTCCTAACCCTGTCCCTTTTCCGGGAGGTTTGGTGGTGAAAAAGGGATCGAAAAT